>DAINRK010000103.1:0-10875 GCA_036741855.1 Anaerolineales bacterium | reverse complement strand
TAGCCATGGTTGTCTATGAGGTTGTTCTTGTGTAGTAACCAGAACTTTAGCAAACTACTCATGGATTTATTAATGATGTAGCAATGTAGGTTAAGTTAACTTGCCCTTAATAGAACAAAAACAATTTTTTCATATTAGATACGTTACCTTTTAGAGAGTCGCCCGTCTTGTGTTAAGTTGATTTAGTAAGATAAACGAGATAAGAGGAGTAGTTGTTTTTTTTACGGTGCAGACATGACTTGGCCATACTCATACTTCGCAGACATCTGTCTGCCCGTCTTCACAGCCTTCTTGTTAATCACATTATCTGTGTACAGTTGGCCTGTCCGTAGCGTGCCCCGCGCGTTGTGGATTACCATGGCCAGACTTTTCACCGCGCTGTGGTCGGTCGGTTCGATTCTCGAATACGCGGCAATTAATTTTGAGGCAAAGATAACCCGGGTCAAGTTTCAGGTTTTAGAACTGACTCAAACGAGCCACCACCTCATGAGGCTCTTCCGGATGCCTGGAGCTCAAGAGTGTAACCTTTTACGACCGGTTATGACCCATTTTAAGACCGGTTATGACTTTTCGTATGCTACTATGAGCAAGTTTTAAGGTCATATTTGTCAATTTTATCTCATCGCAGCAATACTTGGAAAAGGAAAATTCAATGAACCGCTGGTATGTGATGCAGAGCAAGCCTCGAAAAGAAATCTTCTTGCGTGAAAGACTTCGAATTCAAAGAATTGAAGTCTACTTTCCGTCGATCCGGGTAAAGCCAGTCAATCCACGTGCCAGGAAAGAACAGCCATTTTTCCCGGCTTATCTATTTGTCCACGCGGATCTGGAGAAAATTCCCATTTCTGAATTCCAGCGGATACCTGGATCGATTGGGCTCGTTTGCTATGGTGGCGAACCTGCTTATGTTGGGGATGCATTGATTCGAGAAATTCAAAAACAGGTCGAAGAGATTACTGACTCGGCTAACAGCTATATTGATCGTTTCAGACCGGGGGATTTGGTTGTGATTAACGATGGGCCTTTTGCAACTTACAAAGCAATGTTCGATTGTCGACTGTCAGGTTCTGATCGGGTGCGTGTGCTTTTAGAGTTGCTCCGAGATCAGAAAATACGTTTAGAACTATCTGGCAGGCAATTGCAGCTTTTGACACCGTAGCGACTCCTGCCAGCTAAACCGAGCAAGAGCTTCATCTGATCACAGTCTAATTCGAATTCGAAACGAATGTCCGAATGGCGGAGCATTGCTCTAACACAGTATTCATTAATAACCTTTACAAATCCTATGGTAGAAGCTTATCGTCCTTAAGAGGGTGATAATTCATGAGCATTCAAACTCAAATTGAAAATTCCCATATTGCTGTCGCCTCCAAAAAGATCAAAGATGCCAATTCAATCATTCCCCCTCACGTACAATGGCGACTTTACATCATGGGTCTGATCACATCCGATCTGGTGGTTACTTTAGCCGCATTCTGGCTGGCTTATTATTCTCGTTTTGAATGGTTTGTTCAATATTTTGTCCCAACTGCAGGCGTTTCTTTTGAGACATATCGATTTCTGCTCTATACAGTGCCTTTTCTTTGGCTTGTGATCTTCGCGATCAACGGCTTATACATCAAGGGAAATTTGCTTGGTGGTACTCGTGAATATTCGAAAGTTTTTAGTTCTGCGACAGCGGGCTTTTTGTTAATCATCATAGTAAGTTTCCTCGATCCGACTTTGATTATTGCACGCGGCTGGTTGTTATTAACATGGGGTAGCACGTTTCTTTTAGTGGCGGTGGCCCGCTTAATTCTGAGAAGGATCGTGTACAGGCTTCGTAGGCATGGATTCTTTGTGACGCCTGCAGTCATCGTTGGGGCAAATCAGGAAGGGCGCTCGCTTGCAGAACAGCTACGGCGTTGGAAATCGTCTGGTCTTCATCTCGTGGGTTTTGTGGATAAGAAGACACCGGCAACATTTCCTGTAATTCACCATCTTGTCTGTTTGGGCTCCGTTGACCAGTTGGGTGAGATTATTGAGCGGTATCAGATAGGTGAAGTGATACTGGCTTCTAGCGCCTTCTCTACTCGTGATCATTTGCTGGATATTTTTAGAAAGTATAGCTTAACGGACAAGGTTAATATTCGTATGTCTTCTGGATTGTATGAAATCCTGACGACGAGCTTAACAGTTAGTGAGTATGCCTACGTTCCATTGGTTTACGTTAATAGAGTTCGCTTGACCGGCTCCGATGCCCTTCTAAAGTTGATCTTTGATTATATGCTTACTGTGGCTGGTCTCATAATTTTCTTCCCCTTCCTTCTACTCATTGCATTTTGGATAAAAATCAGTTCCCCAGGTCCTGTTTTTCATAAGAGATTAGTGATGGGACTCAATGGTAAACGATTTTATGCTTTGAAATTTCGAACAATGGTAATGAATGGTAATGAAATCTTGGACCAGTCTCCTGAATTAAGGGAAGAATTGGCAAGAAATCATAAACTGAAAAATGATCCTCGGATTACCCGAATCGGTGCTCTCTTACGCAAATACAGCCTGGATGAACTCCCTCAATTGTTTAATGTTCTCAAACGCGACATGACATTGGTTGGGCCCCGAATGATCTCGCCGGAAGAGGTATCGATGTATAAGCAACTTGACATGAACCTTCTGACCGTTTTGCCCGGAATCACCGGACTATGGCAGGTCAGCGGACGATCGGACATTTCCTACGAAGAACGTGTACGCCTGGATATGTATTACATCCGTAACTGGAGCTTGTGGCTTGATCTTCAGTTAATATTCCAGACAATCCCTGCTGTGCTCAGAGCAAAGGGAGCTTATTAGTTTGAAAAATTTTGCACTTGAGTGTCAATTACGAGCTTCGGAGAGAGCCAGTTGATCATTGTTCAGACACCCTTACGGATCAGTTTCTTCGGTGGAGGCACCGATTTTCGCGCATTCTTTATGCAGGAGGGTGGCTGCGTCTTAAGTTCTGCTATTGATAAATATATTTTCTTAACCATAAAAGAACGTTTTGATAGCAAATTGCGTATTGGTTATACACAGACCGAGATGGTTGACGACGTTGATCAGATCCATCACGAATTAATTCGGGAGTCACTCCGCCTCACGAGAATTGACCGTGGAGTCGAAATTACAACCATGGGAGATATTCCTTCAGAAGGTTCCGGACTGGGCTCCTCTAGCACGGTGACGGTCGGTGCTTTACATGCCATGTATGCCTATTTGGGAGAAATAGTCCCTGCTGAAAGACTGGCGCGTGAGGCCTGTGAAATAGAAATCGAAATACTAAAACGGCCGATAGGGATTCAGGATCAGTACATTGCTGCATATGGTGGTCTTCGTTTTTTTGAGTTTTTGCCGAATGGCCAAGTCACAGCGGAAAAGATCAAACTCTCATCTGAAGCACAACGAGCTCTAAACAATAATTTTATGTTGTTCTTTACTGGGATGAGTCGTGATTCTTCCTCCATTCTAAAGGAACAAGTAGACAATCTGAAAGACCGCCTTAATGAATTACGGGAGATCAAACACATGGCTCATGAGGCTCGCTGTGCTATCGAAATGGAGAATTTTGACGCGCTTGGTGTTTTGCTCCATCAATCTTGGGAGTTGAAAAAACGCTTGGCAGGCACAATTAGCAATGGACGGATTAATGAAATGTATGAGACGGCCCGCGGTGCTGGTGCAGTCGGCGGCAAAATCGCGGGCGCCGGCGGCGGGGGGTTTCTTCTACTATATGTTCCTTTTGAGCGTCAAGACCAAGTTCGGACGAAATTAAATGGCTTGCAGGAGCTTCCTTTTCGACTGGAAGCCGAAGGGACTAAAGTAATCTTCAATTATCGGCATGTCTAGGACTAATCAAGGACGAACTACAATGGAATTCATTCAAGATTACATTTCAACGTTGCAGCTCACCATGGATCAACTTCCCCGCCAGTTAATTGCTGATGTTATTGACATATTGCAGCAAGCTCGGAGTAAGGGTAATCAGGTGTTCATTCTCGGGAACGGCGGCTCGGCCTCGACAGCATCTCATTTTGCCTGTGACTTGGCAAAGAATACGCGTCAAGCAGGTCTGCCGCATTTTCGTGTGATCGGGCTCACAGACAATATGGCGATGTTCTCAGCACTAGCCAATGATGAAGGCTATGAGAATGTGTTTTCGGAGCAGTTGGCAAGCTTAGTCCGAGCTGGAGATATCGTCATTGCGATTTCAGCCAGTGGAAATTCTAAAAATGTGATTAAAGCTGCCGAAGCAGCCCATACATATGAAGCAACAGTCATCGGATTTACCGGCTTCGATGGGGGCCGTTTGGGACAATTGGCTGACATCAATATTCACGTCAACAGCAACGTTATTGAACATGTAGAGGATATTCACCTGATGCTGGAACATCTAATTGTCAAGACGATCAAAGAGCAGGTCCAGTCATCCGTAAATGTCACAACATCGCTTGCCCAGACATCAGCAGAATTTTTCGGTGACTAAGATTGTGATGCTATCGCGGGGTTGTTATCGATGGAAAAGATTGTCTCCAAGGCTAAAGGTAAATTATCAAAAACCAGATTGTCTGTCACCTTTTCCAAACGAGCCTGTAGTAATTGCTCAGTGCCGCGACCGGTTTTTAAAAGAATCGTGCCTCGCAAGCCTGCCGCTTCCCCAGCTTGCACATCACTCCAAGCATCGCCAATCATCCATGAACGCTGGAGATCTAACGACAGATCTTTGGCAGCTTGCAGCAACAAACCTGGCAGTGGCTTCCGGCAGGTACAGCCATCGTCTGGCTTATGTGGACACATGTAAACACCATCGATTTGCCCGCCATGGCCCCGGATCAAATTGATCAGCCGTTGGTTGATCTCCTCGGCAGTCTTAAGCAAGACAAGTCCGCGCCCTACTACCGATTGGTTCGTGACGATGACGACTTTATATTTTTTTATCGGTGCAAGAGATAAGGCACGGATCGCTTCGGGAATAATTTTGACCTGTGACCAATCTCGAACATAATCCGACCGGTTCTCAATTAGTACACCGTCACGATCAAGAAAAATTGATGGATACATAGGGCCATTATACTTTCGAGCCCGATATAATAAGAAAGACAAAAACGATCGTCCGGTATACATGTGATCGAACGTGTAGTAGCTGCAGATCTTCCGACATTGCAGTCGACCCAACGCAAATCAATGGACGTGTCGAAATGGCGGAGCTTGCCGATTTTACAAAGTTATGCTGAAAAACATCCGCTTATATCTCGATCGTCAGGCCTCCTCTCTGCTTCGGTATTTTTATGAGCAGACCTTTTTGGTCTTGTTGGGCTGGATCCCAACAGTTGTCGGAATCGGATTGCGGGGAGTGCTCTATCGGTTCATATTGCAGATGGAAGGGCTTGCCGCTATCGAAAACAATGTCCGCCTGCGTTTTACTGACCACATCCGGCTGGGGCACGGTGTCTATATAGATCAGGGCGCTTATTTACATGCCTGTCCACGAGGCATTGACATTGGAGCTGGAACTATTGTCATGCACGGTGCCATCTTACATGTTTACAATTTTCGCAACCTTCCTCATTCAGGTATAAAGATTGGTCGTGATAGTTTGATCGGCGAGTATTCGGTAATCCGAGGGCAGGGGGGAGTCCAGATAGGGGACCGTGTATACACCTCACCGTTTACTCAAATCATTGCAGTCAACCATGTCTTCGACGATCCGAAGCGTCCATTTGTGGAACAGGGCATTACAGCGGAAGGGATTGTGATTGAAGATGATGTTTGGTTGGGGTCCGGTGCAATTGTCACTGACGGGGTCACGATCGGAAAGGGTGCCGTTGTTGCGGCGGGCGCGGTGGTCACCAAAGATGTTGCGCCGCATACCGTCGTGGGTGGTGTTCCGGCGAAACCAATCAAAGTTATTGATGGCCAAATCAATCAACCTGGTCGTCAAGTTTTCCAATAAATTCAGGATGGAAGTTTATGACTATATTATCTGTTGTGATTCCTGCTTATAATGAAGAAAAAGGCATTGCCGAAATAGCCTGCCGCGTGCTTGCCGTGGAACCTGACCTGAAGAATGCTGGTGTAGATCAGCTTGAGCTGCTCATTGTGGATGATGGCTCAAAGGATCGAACAGCCGAGGTCGCATCGAAAATCGCAGGCGTGAAGCTAATCTGCCATCCGCGAAATAAGGGTTATGGCGCAGCACTTAAGACTGGCTTTTCTAAAGCAAGAGGCGAACTCATTGGCTTTTTGGATGCAGATGGAACGTATCCGCCGGAGTATTTTCCGCATCTTTGCCGCGCCGCCTTGAATGGCGTGGACCTCGTAATCGGATCGCGCATGGCCGGTGCAGAAAGCAAGATGCCGCTTACGAGGCGGGTGGGCAACTTCTTTTTTGCGACCCTGCTGACGCTATTGAGTCGCCAGAAGGTGACCGACAGCGCCAGTGGAATGCGGGTCTTTAAACGCGAGATCCTTGAGCAAATGTACCCTCTGCCTGATGGATTGAACCTGACTCCGGTGATGAGCACACGTGCCTTGCATGAAGGGATTAATATTGGCGAGGTGCCGATTCCCTACAGCGAGCGTGTCGGTCGCTCGAAGCTCAGTGTCATCCGCGACGGCCGCATTTTCCTCCAAAGCATGGTTTGGACGGTGCTCTCTTATAATCCCGTCAGGATTTTGGGCATGATCGGTGCCAGCGGAATCGGGATCGCTGCTTTGGTGTTTCTAGGTATCCTAATCGCCAGACTGCAGGGCATTACCACTCTCGGGCCATGGGGTGTGGTTGCTTTGTTCCTGGCATTAATTTCTTCGGTTGCAGGCATCAACATATTTGCTCTGGGTGTCACATTCAATTATCTGGTGTCGCTCTTCTATAAGAAACCAATCCGGCAGGGACTGTTTGGCAAGCCAATCTTCAAGGCCCCACTGGATCTGCACTTTGGGTGGATGGGGATGGTTGCAGTAGTCCTTGGACTCGCCATCGCTTTGGTCGCCTTGGCTTTGGGTGTACAAGGTTGGGAAATCGGGCGCCTCTGGTTTTATTTGTTGAGTAGTGCCTTATCGTTCTTGGCTGGTATCCAACTGGTCATTTACTGGTTATTACTTCGAATTTTGGAAGAATTAAGTCAAAGGGACCTCCTGACGAAACAAGACATGGGTTTACGCTAATCATTATTCGTAGTGTTTGTATAGAGAAAGGTGACAAAAATGACGTCAAATCAATCCTCATCTGATAATGTTGGAAGTCGATTAAAACTGAAGCTGAATCCAGCGAATTTTCCCAACGCGGACACCATCGTGCGAGAGGGCCTTCTTTTGGCTCCTCGCTCGGAGGACGCAGTGGATATTATGCTTGTCAATCCACCCACCCCTGACGGCGAACTTTGGATCCGCACCCAGCACCGGGTTGGTCGCAGGACGCGTGAGAATATGGTGTGGCCGCAGGTTTCACTGGCGCAGATGGCAGCTTTGTTGCATCCCGTCTATAAGGTCAAAGTGGTGGACTGCAACGCTGAGCGCATGGGTTGGCCCGAATTTACAAAATTGCTCGATAAATATCAGCCCAAATATTATCTAACCCAGCTTACAGCGCCTACCTGCGAAAATGATATGTACGGATGTTTTCTAGCGCACGCGCGCGGCGCCACGACCATCGCTTTTGGAACGCACATTACACCCATCCCGGTGGAAACGATGCGTCCGTATCCCAGTCTGGACTTTGCATTGGTGGGTGAGCCCGACCTCACAATCCGCGATCTGTTGGATCATCTCGAGGGCAAAATTGACGAACGCTCGCCTGAGATCAAGAAAATCTTCGATAAGCATGACCCGATGTACAAGCCATCCTTCAATGAAGATGGCTCGCTGAATATGCACGGCATCAAAGGCATTGCCTGGCGTAAGGAAGGCCAGATCATTTTGAACTTCCCGCGCCCGTTCGTGGCTGACCTGGACGACATGCCGATCCCCATGCATGAATTGCTTCCCTTGCAGAAATATCGTATGCCGTACATCAAGGGACCTTTCACGTTCATGCTGACGAGTCGTGGTTGCCCTGCTGGTTGTACGTACTGCATCAAGCACGTGAGTTACCAGTACGCCACACGTCTTCGTTCACCGAAGCTGATCATCGAAGAAATGTGGTATTTGAAGAAGCTTGGCATCAATAACATCCACATGTATGCCGACCTGTTCACCGTCAACCGCGATCAAGTCATGGAGCTGTGCAAGCTGATGATCGAAGAGAAGATCAACATCCATTGGACGAGCAACAGCCGCGTCGACTTTGTGGACGAAGAAATGCTGATACTGATGGGGAAAGCTGGCTGCCGGTTGATCTCGTGGGGCATTGAGAGCGGCAATGAAGCGATCCTGAAGCATGCCAAAAAGGGTGCCGATCCCGCTAAGGCGGCACGCGCGCTGCGATGGGCGAAACAAGCTGGCATCATGAACTGGGGTTACTTCATTATCGGTCTGCCCGGAGAGACGGAAGAGACCATTCGTCAGACGATCGATTTCGCCAAGAAACTGCCTTTGGACATCGCCCTATTCCATGTTGCTGCGCCTTATCCTGGAACACCGTTCTTCTTTGAGGTCGTCAAGAATAAGTGGTTCCGCCCGGGTACTCGCTGGGAACAGGTTGATATGGATAAGGGAACAGTGTTGGATTATCCTAATATGCCCGCAGAGCGTTTGCTTTACTGGCAAAAGAAAGCATTCCGTGAATGGGCATTCCGCCCAGGCCCGGCATTTACCTATCTTAAAATGTTGATGTACGACTGGTCAACCTTGAAGACCGCCCTCAATGTTGGTTGGCAGCATGTTTTCTGGGCCAACTCGGATGAAGGCGCGCCGGTCGGTGGGGCTGGCTAGAAATTTGCACGACCAAACTGGAGATCTAAATCTTGCGCCAGCTCGTTGACAATCGTTGGTTTGCCCTCACTGATCTTCTCTTAGCGATGATGAGCGCAACAGCATGGGTACTGATCCCACGGCTTGGGATCTGGTTCTGCCTGATTGCATTCTTGCCATGGGTATTAAGATTCCTGGCGGGGCATCTTCCTTTCCAACGTACCCCATTTGATTGGTTGATTGCGATTTTCCTGGCTACTGCCTGGATTAGCTATTGGGCCGCCTATGATGAATCGGCTGCCAGTATCAAATTCTGGCTAATTGTCAGTGCGGTTTTGCTCTATTACGCCCTAAGTGCCCAACCGAAACAGAATTTGGGTGCCTTATCTTTTCTCTCTTTTTGTTTCGCATCCGCCATTGCAATCTACTTTTTTCTAACTTACGATTTCGCAGGGAGTCAAAGCAACGCTGTTATTTGGTGGATGATGCACAAACCAAAAGTGGATTGGCCCGCTCTTAATCATGGAAACACTTCTGGGCTACTTCTCATCAGCAGCATATTTGCTCTGCATTGGCTATGGGGACTGCGAAAAAAATCTGTCGGCGCTGTTTCGATTTTGCTGAGATACCTCCTCTTTTTGGGAAGCGGGCTTATTTCCTTGACATTCCTGCTGGCGATTTCTCATGGGACCGAGTTAATCGCCCTCGGTGCTGTAGGATTCTGGATCCTATGGAAAGTTTCCACTTCGGCAAGATCTATCGCCGGAGGAAACCGTGTATTTCCTATCGTGGTCCTGGTTTATCTAACTGTGCTAATCGTCTTTGTCTACCTTGGGCCAGCCAGGGTTCCTGAGGGTTCGGTGTCGGACGCTTATGGAAGCAATTCTCGTGCACAATTACTGCAGCAAAGCGTCTATTTTTTGGTGGATTATCCAATCACCGGCGCTGGGTTGAATTCCTTTCCCGGCTTGTATTCGCAGTACATACTCGTGATTCCATTCCCCTATTTCAGCAATAGCCACAACCTTTTCCTCGACGTAGCTATTGAGCAAGGATTGGTTGGAGGAGCCATTTTCCTCGTGGTGTATTTGGGAGCTGTCTCGCTGGTTTCCCAGAGGATCGTTACAACTGCATCGAACGAAATACGCAACATCAATTGGTTTAGCTTACTTGCACTCCTGGTGATGATGATATACGGATTGTTTTATGACAATCTCTATAATGGCAACGGAACCGCGTTGTTGTTTTTTCCGCTTGGGATGGCGATGATGGGGGTAGTAAACCGAAATCAGTCCGGAGATGAAGTTGTTCAATTACCCAAAGAATTGCCCCGATTGAACATGGCAATGATAACTCTCCCTGTTTTGGTGTTGATTCTTATGTTAGGGGTAAATATAAATACGGGTATCTCACGTTGGTACGCAAACCTGGGTGCGGTTCAAATGTCCCAGGCTGAACTCAAGAACTTTCCAACCAACCAATGGGCAACATCTGATATGGCCCACGGCCTTGAAGCGGCCGAATCCACGCTCCAAGACGCTCTGCAATATGATCCCCAGAACCAGACGGCGAACCACCGCCTTGGATTGATCTCCATGCTGCGCCAGGATTTTAAAACCGCAGCAGCGAATCTCGAAACGGCCTATCAGGAGGCACCTAACCATCGGGGCATTATCAAGAGTTTAGGATATTGTTACGTCTGGCTTGGGGACATGGACAAGGCTCAGAAATTGCTTGACCGGATCCCGGAAGCGAAACATGAAATGGAAGTCTACACATGGTGGTGGGAGACACAAGGCCGGCCCGATTTGTCTGAGAACGCCTCACTAATGGTTTCCCGTTTGGATCCATCTTCACAATAATATAGAGGAGACAGACTTTTGTGTTGTTAGTCATCATCTACGTTTGCCTTTATTCTAAGGTATTACCAACCTACACGGTTCGTATAGGGAGACTGAGATGGTTTTGAAAGTTATGACCGTCATTGGTACTCGTCCTGAAGCCATTAAG
>DAINRK010000102.1:0-10913 GCA_036741855.1 Anaerolineales bacterium | reverse complement strand
TTACCCTTATCTCACACCGAGAGTTCTATCCTACTCTATTGTGATGATATGGGGTCGAGCACATCTAAATTATAGTGCTTCCATCTTTCGAATTCAAGTAAGGAAATGTTACATTATTACCAGGTCGACGAGGCTGACGCACTCAATATGGCGACCAGCTCGTCACTGGTCTTGCCGAGGTTCTCGCTGTTGAGGACAGTGCCAGTAGATAGAGGGAGCGGGGATTTCCTGAAAACATCGAAATGTTTTCCCAAAGACTTCGAAAAGTTTTTTGCTCATATATATTCGCGAGCGTATAGATGAGCAATAACATAATAAACAGAAGAGACTGCCCGAATTGGACAGCCTCTTTTTATTTTTGGGGCGCCGCAGTGGAATTTAGCTCTTGCTGAATTCGATCTTATCCAGCGTGCGCTTGACTGTTTGCCTGGGTTGAGACGGGGCAGTACAGTGCTGATCTGGTCGGCGCGCACGTCGTCAGCGGTATCTCCACCTTGGTGTTGGTCTTGAGCCAGAAGCTGCCAAAATCGCCCAGTTCCTTGGGGACGATGGTGAGGAAGGACTCAAGGGAGGCGATTTTGGATTAGGATAATTCAGCCCGAATTTCTACATGTGCTTGAATTTCGAATCGATTTCTTATACAATAATAAAGCCGCTGAATAGATCATTAGTAGCCTTTGAAAGGAGGTGTAACTGACCAGAGATTCATGGTCACATCTGCATCTTGCAGAGTGAGAACAGCAAATCAAGTTTCATCTATGTTTTGAGGAGAACAAAAATGAAAACCCATAAAACCTTTACATGGTTTGCAACATTGCTGCTCATCGTCACTCTCTTTGCCACAATTCCCGCTACCGTTGCAGCTGAAAAACCTGCGATGCCAGCCATCCAGTCAATCGATGGTGAATTTTCAAACGCTGTAGCCTTCGATCTATCCCCTACGCTGCGCAGCTTAGCTTCCCAAACACACACAGTACATGCTCCTGAACGTGACGAAATCAGGCCCGACCGTGGCCCTGTTGTTAGCGACACGGGCTTTTCAGGTGATGGGGCCATTCAAGGAGCGCCTGCGCGGCAGTCGGCTGCCCTGGCAATCCCAGCCCCGCTTGCAAACTTTGAAGGTCTGCGCAATGAGGATAATTTCAACATATTTGGATTCCGCGTCAACCCGCCCGATCCGAACGGCGAAGTCGGTCCAAACCATTACGTGGAGATGATCAATCTGGTCTTTGGCGTATTTTCCAAGACGGGCACGCTCCTGCTTGGGCCAGTTGACACTGGTACTCTCTGGTCGGGTTTTGCAGTCCCCGATTGCACCGACCCATCAGGCGACCCGATTGTCATCTACGACCAGTTCACGGACCGCTGGCTCTTGACGCAGTTCACTACCAGGGGAATGAACCCGGATGGCTCTTTTAACGGTCTGCCCTTCTATAACTGCGTCGCGATTTCACAGACCGGAGATCCCACTGGCGCGTACTTTCGGTATGCATTCATCACCTCTGTCCAAGGCACGACGTCCACATTCTTCCCTGATTATCCCAAATACGGAGTATGGACCGATTCCTACGTGGTCACCTCCAGGGATTTCGGATCGCAAGATGAGTATGGGATCAGCGTCTATGCCCTGGAAAAGAACAAAATGGTCAATGGCCAGCCAGACGCGCGCGCTGTTCACTTCTTCCTCGATGGAAACAATCCGACTATCTTGCCACTCGTTGGTGATGGACTACTACCAGCGGATGTTGATGGCAAGCAGAAACCAAAGACGGACACGGCAATCCCCATCGTTGGAACGCAGGACGATGGCTTTCCATATGGGGCAACCTTCGACGCATTGAACATCTGGGATCTACGTGTGAAGTGGCACTCAACTCCCACGGCATCGCTCGCTCTGGCAGCGCAGTTACCAGTAGCCTCGTTCGACTCGGTCTTCCCCTGCGCACCAACCAGCCGAGACTGTCTACCACAGCCAGGGATCACCAATCCTGCTCAGTATCTCGACATCCTATCCTACCGGCAGCGCCCAACCTGGCGTCTTGCCTATCGCAATTTCAAGGATTATGAGACGCTCGTGACGAACCAATCAGTGGAGGCTCTGCCTGGGGTAGCCGGCGTGCGCTGGTATGAGATCCGGCGCATTAACGGCAGCTACTCACTTTACCAGCAGGGAACCTACGCCCTCGGGGATGGGGTCCATCGCTGGATGGGTAGCGTCGCTCAAGACAAGAAAGGAAACATGGCCCTCGGCTACAGCGTTGTCAATGGAACGACTGTTTTTCCAGGTATACGCTATACCGGCCGCCTGGCAGGAGATCCATTAGGTCAGCTCAACCTTGGTGAAGGCGTAATCATCAATGGCTCTGGCGTGCAGACCACCACCAACTCTCGTTGGGGTGACTACACCGAATTGACCGTAGATCCCGTGGACGATTGCACATTCTGGTATGTCAACGAGTACTACGCCGTCTCCGGAGTGCCATTGCCCGCACCACCCGGAGGAGACACAAGACCCTGGCAAACACGCATCGCCAGTTTCAAATTGCCAGGCTGCAACTAGAAAGCCAAAACTTCCAGCGGCGCCAAACAAAGTTATTGTAAGTGACACCTCCTCCAGAGTGCATTATCCTGGGGGAGGTGTTGTTCCATGGGATTTAACGCAGAGATAATATGATTTCACGTTATGTTCTTAGAAAACTTCTATGAGTAATGTCATTGCGAGGAGGGCGTAGCCTGACGAAGCAATCTCCTCCTAATTAGGAGATTGCTTCGGGCGGAAAACCATCCGCCCTCGCAACACTTGCGCATTCACGCAGTGCAGTTGTGACATAATAAACAGAAGAGACTGCCTGAATTGGACAGTCTCTTAATATTTTGGGGTGTGTTACTGGAATTTAGTTTTTGCTGAATTCGATGTTATCGAGTCTGCGCTTGAACCGCAGTTTCAAGTCGAAGGACAACTTGAAACCTTTTGCTTAATAATGTATAGTGTTTATGTTCTTGATGCCCGGCCGTTAGGAGGTAATTAAATTCTAACAGGAAGGATTGTTCGATGGGACAGATCCAAAATACAGGATTGACACAAAGCGCGCCAGCAAACACACGTTCCTGGTGGCGAGTGCTGCTGACTGGGTGCTTATTCTATGCTACGACCCTGGTCGCCCTCGTATTGACTGAGAACCCGAATCTTTTCCCCACCGTGGTGATGGTTGGCAGTTTTATGATTCCGGTCACCTACGTAGCTTTCTTCTACGATCATCGCCATCTAAGCCGCCTGACCGTACCAGTTATCGCCAGTGCTTTTATTTATGGAGGATTATTCGGCGTGATTGCGGCTTCCATCCTGGAGCCGCTTTTCATCCGGCGTTTGGACTTTGCCACAGCGTTCAGCGTGGGTTTGATCGAGGAGTTTGTCAAGATTCTGGGGATATTATTTCTTGCGAGACGTATGCGTCATGAGGCCGAAATGGATGGACTCCTGCTTGGCGTAGCAGCCGGCATGGGCTTTGCCGCATTGGAAAGCAATGGATATGCTTTCACCTCGTTTTTACGCAGCCACGGCAGCCTCTCTGTGACAGTCTTCGTAATGTTACTTCGAGGACTCCTGTCTCCGATTGGTCACGGCACATGGACAGCGATCCTGACCAGCGTCCTGTTTCGCGAAAGCAGAGCCGGGCATTTTCGGTTCAACGCTAAAGTGATCGGAGCTTATTTGACCGTCTCAATTTTGCACGGCTTGTGGGACGGGCTTCCTGGCGCGATTACAGCCCTCTTCGGGCCGGGTTTGGACGTGTTTGCAGGGCAGGCTACTATAGGACTGATCGGCTTCTTCATCTTGTGGAGGCGATGGCGGGAGGCGAAACGTCTTCAAATGGAAAGCCTAGTAACCACTGAAAGTTGAGAGTCGTTAGCTGGCAATAATATCTAGTTCGTCCATATTATGCTCTAGTGCTATTCGCACGAGAAGATGACCATTTCTTGGGGGTTTTACAGTCTAAAATTCACGTTCTTTGGTCGCTGAAACCTGGAACATCACTAGAGGATCGTCCACGTTACACTCCTTCTACATCTTTTGAGACCTTTCCCTTTCCGTGGGCCCCGGGCAAAGAACCAAAAGATGACCCACGCATGCAAGTCATCGCACAAGCCCCAAAGGAACTGATTGAGCGGAGAGATAGATGGCTCAATGCTGAAGGACTCAGCGAGGCTGAGAAGAAAAAGCGCATACTCACAAACCTATACAACGCCCGTCCCACCTGGCTCGATCTCGCCCACACGCGGCTCGATGAGGCAGTCTTTGCGGCGGGCGCTTCTTTGCTAGTCTCTGTCATGCTTCTATTTGAGCAATTTTTGGGCTTGACATTCCAGTTACTGGAAGGTGTATATTAACATGGAGTTGTTCCATGAAAATACAAGAGTTTGCTCAACTGACCGGCTTACCTTCCAAAACAATACGCTACTATGAAACGATTGGAATACTGTCTTCCCCGCAGCGCGCCCCAAATGGCTATCGTGAGTACAGCGAACAGGACCTGGCGCGTGCACGCTTTGTAGCGGGAGCACGTTCTCTAGATTTATCGTTGGAGGAAATCCGTGAAATTCTAGCCATGCAGGATCGAAGAGAAGCGCCCTGCCGCACATTGCTGGACTTGATAGAGCACAAAGCGAATTACATTGAAGAACGCATTCGACTCCTAAAGCAAATGGAAGTTGATCTGAGAGAACTTCACCAGCTTGGGCTTACATTTCCGACGGATGACGTAGATGGCAAGAACTGCATTTGTCATCTCGTAAGTGAACACTCGAGCGTGAGTACAAGCGACTAGACACACTCATGGAAATATGCACGCTTTCATCGCTCAAAGAGATTTATCAAGAATCGAAGGAGTATGTCTTTCTTTTGACAGTGCTCTCACCTACCTGAGAGCCTTGTCTTCGAGGTGCACAGTTGGTGCAGGAGATCTTTGAAGAGAATAAATCGGAAAATTTTTATGGTGCGATCATCTGGACGCCTATGGTTGTCACTGACAGCCAGGATGCAGCCAGCGTACGTGAGTCCATCTTTTCAGACTTCCGCGTGAAGCAACTCTGGGACCCAGCTCGGATTTGTGGGCAATACCTTTCGCGGACCTTGAATCTAACGTCGACACCAGCCTGGGACGTCTATCTGGTATATCCACCTGACCATTCCTGGGATCAAGAGCTCCCACCCGCACCGAAATTTTGGATGCATCAGTTGGATGAGCAGAAACAATCTCTCTTTCTTGAGCCAACTCGTTTGAAACAATATGTGCAGACACTAATAGAAAGGACAGCTTCTCAATGACTGAATGTTGCCCACCCAAAACTGGAAGTGCTGTTTGTGAATTGCCCGTGCAGAGCTTTCAACGTAGTCCGTGCTCTGTAAATTCCTGTCCTGATTGTGGAAAAACGGGCAAGTCGATACAAAGGCAAACTGTTAGCGCCATGTTATCTGCTAGTTTGCGGGCAGTTCAAGATGAGCAATATTTTTTCTGTCGAACACAAACCTGTCCGGTTGTGTATTTTTCAAATGAAAGTAAACAAACTTTTACCGTTGAACAAGTCCGCGAGCGGGTTTATCAAAAGGAACCAGAAGTCGATGAAGTGTTCATATGCTACTGCTTCCGCCACACAATAGGCGATCTGCGCGTTGCTTCGCCAGAAGACAGTACTGCTATTGTAGAGGATATCAACATGGGGATCAACGCGGGACAATGCGCGTGTGATCTGCGAAATCCGCAAGGCTCCTGCTGTTTGGGGAGTGTGCGAAGCATGTTAAAGCACCTGGAAAAACCTGCCTTCACCATAGCCTCAGCAGCAGTTGGATAGACATGGAATCGTCTAAATGAATAGAGGATCACATGAATAGATTTCTTTCAAAGCGCAGCATTTTCGTGCTGATCTTTGTCCTGGCTGCTGTATTGCTGGGCACTTATCTTGAAACCCGGCCTCGGTTGGCACCAGGGCAAGAGCCGATTAAAGACATTCAGAATATCGAATCTTTGCGCACACAATTCAATCAGGATGCTGGTAAGACGCGTCTCATTATCCTCGTATCACCTACCTGAAGTACCTGTCTTGCTGGCGCCCGTTGGGTGCAGAATCATATATTAACTCAATATCCTTCAACTTCCCTACAAGTCTATGCGGTTTGGTTGCCAATGCTCGGGGGAGATGCACGTGACAGATGGAACGGAAATAGCATGCCCGACACTCGTGTGGTTCATTATTGGGATGGCAATTTGCAAATCGGACAATGGTTTGCCAAAAATGTTGATGGATATGACGGTGTTGCCTGGGATGTTTATTATCTTTATGGACCAGATGCAACCTGGCAGACTGTTCCCGCACCTCTGGTGGGTTCAGGTGTAACTATTTATGGTGAACGCAAAGCACTTGAGATGCAAGTCCACACCCTGTTGGAAAAATGAAAGATATTTAAGAGACTAATTAGCAATGCAACGGTTGTCCTTGTCAGTACAGATGGCTTTAGCGGGGATGATAACGGAAGAAAAGATGACGATCGTGGAGATTTGATCCGCTCCACCAGACTTGTATCCACTTGAAAATTGATGTAATATGAAATTAACTTGATCAACTGTTATTTTGAAAGGAGACTGAAATGGACGTCAAACAACTTGCTCAGGATACGGTTGATAGCTTTAATGACCGCAGCTTTCGGGAGAAAGCCAAAGAAGCAGCCGATGCCAACATTGTTATCATTGATGGCCCCACTGGCCAGGAATTACGCGGCGTGGATGGTTTCATCCAATACTCTGAGGGGTTTGTCGCTGCCATGCCCGACCTTAAAGGCACGGCAGTCGAGCACAAGGTGAATGGCAACAAGGTCACCACACGTGTACACGGAAAGGGTACGTTTACGGGAACCATGTCTACTCCGCAAGGGAATTTTCCCGGCAATGGGAATCCGCTTGATATAGAATATCAACTCGAACAGGAATTCAACGATGCGGGTAAACTCGTGCGCTTTGCTGTCGACTATGATATGCAGGATTTCATGCGTCAGCTAGGCATGGCCTGAATCTGCCGGCTCAATTCATAAGTGTAGAATACATTTGCTCGTTAGCAGGGTGCAGCCTCACTCTGATGACGAGCATTTTTGTTTGCGGTCCCGGTAAAGAAATCAGCAAGTAAAATAGAGAGAACGCTTTATAGCCTAGAGGGTTATCGATATGGAATGGATCGTTTATCCATAGAGGGAGAGATTGAGATGGGCGCGAAAGACGGAGCTGGGTGCATATTGCCAAGTTAGGTCATATTGATTGGGAATAGAAAGGCAAGAATTCTGATCTAGATAAACCCTATTAGCACCCTGCAAATATGTTGATCCTTTCAAGCTTGGCTCTATAAATACATACGATTTACCAGCTACACTCTTGCCTGGAATGTAACTTTTTAAGCCTTGTTGTGTCTGGTTATAGAGTGAGGGTCATCCTCAGAGGAACAAAAAAATATTCAGAAAGGAGTTATCATCATGTTATTTGCACCTAAAGAAAAGGGCCAAGGTCTCGTCGAATATGCGATCATTCTCGCTCTCGTCGCGATCGTTGTAATCGCTGTGATGCGCCTGCTGGGTCCCAAGATCGGTAACACATTCAGCACCATCGCTGAGTCCCTGCCGTAATCTGTACTCGTGGAACTGAAGAGAGTTAAGAAAGGGCTCTGCTCAATGGCAGAGCCCTTTTGATTCCGCGTAGTGATATAGATGATCGTACTATAGTTGTGTGCACCCTCCGGTTCTTGGCGCCCTACCTGTCGATTTGTTTTTTCCCTTGGCTCATGTTTCGCAATGCTTTTTATCTTGCACGGATGTGCTTTTTCCTGTATGCTTTACTCAATTCAAGGATCATATAAGCCAACATTCCGCTCACACCGCAGGTCTTAGTGAAGCTGAAAAGCGCACGCTAACGCACTGATACAACCGGCAAAGGATGCCAAAACATCAAGAGACTCGCGGGTGTGGACAAGCAGGTTCTGCAAGAATTGATCAACGAAGCATATAATTGAAGCCATAGCTCTGGATAAGTCCAATAATTGGAGGCTGACATGGCAAAGGCTGAACTCAAAACCAAGGTGAACGACGCCAGTGTGACGAAATTCCTCAACAGCGTCGCCGACGAGCAGAAACGGAACGACTGCTTCGAGATCCTCAAGATGATGAAGCAGATCACCAAAGAGGAGCCGAAGATGTGGGGTTCGAGCATCATCGGCTTTGGCAGTTATCACTACAAAGGAAAAAGCGGGCGCGAAGGCGACTGGATGTTGACAGGTTTCTCGCCTCGTAAGCAAAACCTGACTCTGTACCTGACGGGAGGCTTCGACACTCACACTGCCTTGCTAAAAAAACTTGGCAAGTTCACAACCAGTGTGGGATGTTTGTATATCAAGACACTGAACGATGTGGACAAGAAGGTCTTGAAAGAGTTGCTGCAGGAGTCTGTCAAGAGAATGAAACAGCTTAGCAAATGATATGGTTATGGTAAAGCACGGGCGGGTGAGATGAAAGGTCAACCTGTGCATAGTGAAAGGAGCGGTGATGGCACTTCCTTTTTCCTTATACAGACTGATCCAGTAAGGGGATAAATCACGACTCAATGCACTTACTTCTTTAGGTATGCGCCCAACACAGCGTGCAGCAACTGCCTCTCCCGAAATCAACCTCTCTGCCTAGCGCCTGTGTTGTGGTGATTTCCATTTCAAGTATAATGCGCTCTATGAGCCTTAAAACGCATTGGGAACATATTTATCAAACCAAAGCCGCAACACAGGTTAGTTGGTATCAGGAACATTCGCTCCAGTCCCTACAGTTTATCGCTCATACCGGAATTGCTAAAACAGGCCAGATCATCGATGTCGGAGGAGGGCCTTCTGCACTTATAGGCGATTTGTTGAATAACGGCTACCAGCACATTACTGTTTTGGATATTTCTGTTGCCGCATTAGAAGCCGCTCAAGAGAGGCTTGGCCCACGTGCGAACGAAGTCACTTGGCTCGAGGCAGATATACTACAGACAAAACTGCCTCACCAGGAATATGACCTCTGGCATGATCGAGCGGTATTCCACTTCCTCACACAACCTGAAGAGCGCAGGCTCTATGTAAATGCCTTGAAAGAAGCCGTCAAGCCCGGGGGGCACGTCATCGTGGCGACCTTTGCAGACGATGGACCAGAGCGTTGCAGTGGACTGCCAGTCGTGCGGTACGAGCCGAAGAGTTTGCACAACGAATTTGGCGATAGTTTCACCCTTCTTGATAGCACGCGCGAAACACACCATACGCCCTTTGGAACCGAGCAAAAGTTTATTTATTGCTACTGTCGCAAAGGCTGATCGTTTAATGTGTGGAAGGGAATTACATGATCCGAGAAATGATCCAGCGGACGCTTCAGGCAATTGCGCGCATTGGTTCTGACCCAAACGATGACGATGACATCCGTCTGCAAAAATCGCTTCTGGCATTGTGCGCTTTTCCTTTTATGGTCGCGGGCGTTGGATGGGGTCTGATGTATGTCCTCTCCAACGAACCACTAGCTGGGGCAATTCCGCTCTCTTATTCCTTTATATCCCTGCTCAGCATCATCCATTTTGGACGGACGCGCCAGTATCGTTTTTTCCGCTTCAGCCAGCTCACATTGATTCTATTGCTTCCATTTTTTCTGATGCTGGCATTAGGCGGATTCATCAACGGCAGCGCGGTCGTCTTGTGGGCATTGATCTCTCCTCTGGGCGCAATGCTCTTCGACGAACCGCGTCATGCTCCACGCTGGTTTCTGGCTTTTGCCATCCTGGTGGTTCTCAGCGGATTTTTACAGCCTTATGTGCGCTTTACCAACAACCTGTCACCGGCGTTGGTAATTTTCTTTTTCGTCATCAACATCATCGGGGTTGGCTCGCTCGTTTTCATGATGGTCTTTTATTTCGTCGGTCAAAAGAACATGTTCCAGCAGAAATCCGAGGCCCTGTTATTGAACATCTTGCCCAAAGAGATCGCCGCTATACTAAAAAACGAAAGCCGCACTATTGCCGATCATTATGATGAAGCCAGTGTCCTGTTCGCGGATATGGTGGGATTCACTCCACTCTCTGTTAAACTGCAGCCTGTGGAGATGGTTGAATTGCTCAATGAAGCCTTCTCCTTTTTCGACTCACTGCTGGATAAATATGAGGTTGAAAAAATCCGTACAATTGGCGATAACTACATGGTGGCTTCCGGTGTACCGCGGCGTCGCACAGATCATGCCCAGGCGCTTGTTTTTATGGCATTAGAAATGCGGGATTACGCTGCTACGCACACGTTTTGTAAGGATGAGCGTGTCGATTTTCGAATCGGCATCAACTCTGGCCCGGTAATTGGAGGCGTGATTGGCAAACGCAAGTTCGTCTACGATGTATGGGGTGACGCGGTGAATGTTGCCAGCCGAATGGAGTCGCATGGTCTCGGCGGCGCGGTTCAGATTACGCAGGCAACCTATGAATTAATCAAGGACGAATTTGTCTGCGAGCCGCGCGGCACTGTCAATATAAAAGGCAAAGGGGAAATGGAAGTGTGGCTGGTAGTATCAGCAAAATAGCCAATCAATGCCTTTCTATAAAGATTTTGTCTATCCGTATCTTGTGGATAAGCTGGGTAATCCGCCACCCATCCAGGAAATTCGCAAACAAATCATTCCTTTGGCCGAAGGGAAAGTTCTCGAGATTGGTGCAGGTTCTGGTGCCAATTTCCCGCACTATAATCCAGCAAAAGTGAGCAGGCTTTATGCACTAGAACCCAACGTAGGGATGATCCGGCTCGCACAAAAGCACCGGAATAGAACCCGGCTGATTATCAAATATCTTGACCTGCCAGGAGAACGCATTCCTTTGGAGGATGAG
>DAINRK010000101.1:0-11007 GCA_036741855.1 Anaerolineales bacterium | reverse complement strand
GTTCGAAAATATGGGGCAGGGCCTCCTCAGATATTGGCGGGCCCGTATTATGGACATCAACACCTACGCGCTGGCCATCCTCGTTAGGATGCAGGCGTATCGTGAGCCTGCGTTCCTGATCTGCTTCCATCGCTTCCATGGCGTTCAGGCATAGGTTAATGAAAACCTGTTTTAACTTGTTGCGGACTGCGCAAACCGTATAGGGTCCGAGTCCATCCACCTGATCCCATTGCACCTGTCTCTTTTTCAATTCGGGAGCCAGCAGATCATGTACTTCCAGAAGCAGTGCAAGCACATCCACAGGCACCATATCTTTTGATCCGGAGGCATATGTCCCACGCAATTGTGCCACCAGGTCAGCAATGCGGTTGGACTCCGCCGAGGCCATTTTCAAATACTCTTTGGCTTGACTGCCAGGCATGATTTGATCCTCCAAAAGGTACAACGAGTTCTTGACGGTTTGGATGGGATTGTTGATCTCATGCGCGATCACCGACACCATTTTCCCCAGGGCAGCCAATTTATCTGCGTGAACCAGTTGATCGCGCATTCCTTGTTCCTTTTCCAGGGCCTTTTTCAGTTCGTCGAGGAGGCGCGCATTCTGGATGGCGACCGAGGCGTGATGTGCCAGGGACTCCAGCATAAAAGCGTGCTTTACGTCAAAGAAATTTGGTTCGCTGTGAGCGGCGTTCAGGAAGCCAATGGTCTCATCACTGATAACCAAAGGAACTCCAATATAGGATCGCACCCATTCCACACCATCAATAATTTGCCACCTGGAGTCCTTAGCGGTATCGGCAATATAGATCCTTTTGCGGGTAGTGTACATTTCGTGGAACGTAGGCCATGAAATTAGGAACCGTAAATCCAGCAAATTCTGTTCGATCTTTTCCAGACCCTGGTAACCGAATCGGCGGACGATGCGGGCCTGTTCGCCCTCCACGAACATGACGTTTAGCGCCCTGGCAGGGATCAATTTATGGACCTGGACAAGAATGCGATCAAGGACTTCATTCAGATCCAGACTCTCATTCAGGGCGGTGGATGTTTCTATCAGAGCGGTGAGATACGCGTTGCTTTCCTGAAGTTCGCTCGTGCGCTCAGTGACGCGGCTCTCCAATTCAGCATTCATCTGCCGGATGCGCTCTTCCGCCTGTTTTCGTTCGTTGATATCGCGCAACACTCCTTCGGTGGCCACGCCCTGTCCATTTGCGTCAAAGAGTATGTGCGATGTAATGGAAGCAAATACTGTAGTTCCATCCTTCTTCCGCAGAAGAGCTTCAAAATCGTTGACGGAACCATTTTGCATGATAAGCGCATCCAGTGCGGCATATTGTTCCGGAAAGACAAAAAATTCCGTCACGCTGCGTCCGATCAACTCCTCCGGCCGGTAGCCTCCCCTCTTTTCGATCGAAGGGCTTATGGAAGTGAGATTACCTTGGTTGTCTGTCTCGTAAATCACATCAGCCACGTTTTGGTAAATGGTGCGATACTTTTCCTCGCTGAGGCGCAGCGCCTCCTCCATCTGTTTTTTTTCAGTGATATTGCGGACTGTCACTACTCTTCCAAGCAAGCGATCAAAACTGCCATACAAAGGCGACATTCGCAGTTCATACCATCTTTGCGATTCACCTTCGCCAAAGAAAATTTCATCCTGAGCCTCCAGCATATTTTCATATCGCTCGACCAATGAAGGCCAGGCGTTAAATAAGTCTTTCGCTCTTTGACCAATCGCCTGCGAGGCCGATATCCCCAGCGCATTTTGCAGAGCCGGGTTGATATCCACAATGTATCCCCGCGCGTCCAACACGATCATTCCATCTGGCATTTTCTCAACGACAAGCTCACGCGCCACAGGCGCCAGGTTGCCCAATTGGAAGCGATAAATACCCAGGGCAAAAGCAACAGCGCTAATCGTGAAAGCGAACGGCGTTATATCCAAATTGGGAATGGGAGATAAGCCTGATACATAAAGCACATTTCCAACCCAGGGAGTTAGAACAGCGATCAGCAGGATAAGGTTCTGCCTGCGAAACAAGCCTTTCGTCCGTTTGAATGACCGAAAGATAAAGATTGTTCCCGTGAGAAGGAGAATATAGGAATAACCCAAGTTGATCCAAAACCACCAACCGTGGGTGAAATCGAGTGCCGAAAACGTGCCAACGCTATGAATTCGGATGTCTTTCCAGATCAGACCGTGCAATTCGGTTGTAAAGGCAAGGATCAAAGTAATCAGCGGCACAATGGATAACAAGGTCACATTGCGGCGTGTCATCCGGGTGCCCTGGGTTAAATAGGAATACGTGAAAATTACCCATAAAAGCGGAATGGTACCAATACCAATATATTGACTCTTACCCCAGAAAATCTTAGTCGGCAGGTCAGCGCCTGCAATTTCCAGCGCATATCCTAACGACCATTCAGCGATAGCAAGGGCTAACAGGGCGAGGGCCGTTGCTCCGCTTGCAGTCGCGCGCCGTCGCCAGACATTTACTGCCACGAAGACAGCAATAACAGATGCTGCGACAAGAGGAAGAATATAGGGTGTGTATTGAAATTGCACTGGACAATCTCCTGTGCAGGCTTTAAGTGGAATAACTCTTAACTTATATCAGATTTCTCGACTGTATTATACAAAGGTGCCCCTGAAAATAGAAGTGTTATTCGAAGCAATGTTGGAAGCGCGTTAGCCCTGTATTTTTTATGCAATATCCGCTCTATCTTGCATTTCTCAAATGCCGGAGCATGGGCGGCACTCAGTGGCGTACCTGCCGTCATAATTTGATGTCTATATCAAGACATCCATTCGTTCTTCTGGTTATCAATTTCCGGTCGCAACGTCGTTATGAAAACGGTCACAGCCGGTCGTAAGAGATTACATGGGAAGGTAGGTAACTTTTTCCCCTATCCTTGAAATGAATATCCCCCCTGCCAGGTCTGTAAGAGAGCCGGACGGCTCGGATCTGCCTCAATTTTTCTCCGTAACCGGTAAACAACGTTCTTCAGCAGAACCTGATCGCCGTTTCCGAATCCGCCCCAGATGGATTGAATAATTTCTTCCGCGCTGAACACATACGCGGGACGACTCATCAGCAGGTGCAACAGGCGGAATTCCAGGTTGGTTAGCTTGATTTCAACTCCACTCGGGTCAATCAGGCATCTCCGCGCAGGGTCCAATCGATGCTTTCCAGCCTTGACGAGACTCAACCCATCGACAGGTACAGTCCAGCTACGTCGTACCCATGCAACAATCTTGGCAAGGAAAATCGCCGGGCTGATTGGCTTCACGACAACCTCATCCACGCCAGCTGCGTAGGCTTCAAGAATTTGTGTTTCATGATGAGCAGGTAAAAAAAGCAGAATTGGGGCAACGCTGACTGCTCTAAATTTTTTGTAGAGAACCATAGGATCCTGATGATTGACATCGATATCGATGACGACCAGGTCGGGCATTTCCATCGACCAACGATCGATCGCTTTATCGAGAGAAGTTTCAAGGATTACAACCAATCCCTGTTGTCGCAGAATAAATCCCCATACGGGTGCAGTATCACTCTGATCACATACAACAAATATTTTAGGTATATATTTAGACTTTAATTCATCTACTTGATTCATCCTTGATACCTTCATTCATAAATACCTGCCCAGCAAACAGTGACTATCAAACTCACAATAATATTATACAACCAACCACCCTATCACCATGAAATTTTTTGCTAAAAATGTTAGACTATTTAATAATCTTTATTCCCCATTTCGGCCCTCTCTAAATAAGCTTCTCTTTTAACCACAGAATTGATTCAACTAATGAATAATTTTCTTCTACCTATCCGCGAGAAATTCTGAGCTCCCTATAGGAAGGTGAAAAAGGACCCAGGCTGTTTCCTGGGTCCTATATTATCTACTTGTTATTATTTCCCTTACGAGGCTCATCAATGATTTCCGTTTCCAGGGTTATCATTCGGAGGTCCATTATTATTTTCCTTGGTTCTTTCCGGCCTTGGCGTTTGACCATAGTGATTGCCATTGTTGCCATTGTTTCCATTTTCCTCATTGGGAATTGGCGTGGAGTTCGCTGGCACAGTAGCTTCTCCATTATTGTTGATCGTTTGATCACCTGTTGTTCCCGGAATGGGCGTTCCGGTAGGCAGTTCACTGACAGTTCCGGTAAAATTCACTGTGATGGGGCTTCCTGAAATCTCAAGGTCCGGAAATGGAGATGTAACCCCAGGCGGAGACGCAACGTCCTGAACATTGGAATCAGTTGAGACGCTTCGGAAAATATCGACTACCTTATCTCGATTAAAATATGCCAACACCCCAGCTTCAGCCACAATGGCAACAACTAATGCAACTTCCAGCAATGCACCCGCGCTGGGAGGCGTAAAGCCGGCACCACCTCCATTTTTGGCAACGTTCTTAAGTGCAGTTCCAATCCCGGTGCCCAAACCCATGCCTGCCATTTGATTTAAGTAGGTCTGACGACGCGATGCAAGCATTTCTGGAGGATATCCCCCATTCGTGTTTTTCACCTTCGCTAGTAAATCGACAACTTCTTGATCCTTAGGTTCAAATTCCATAACATTATTACTTTTCTTCTTCATCCATATGAAGGCCAAGAGCCTTCCTTAATTTTGCAATACCTCGGTTTTGAATAACCTTAATATTATTCACTTCTTTGCCTATGATCTCAGCTGTCTCTTTGAGACTGAAATCTTCGAGGAAGCGCAGGATAATCACATGTCTTTGATCTTCAGTTAGATCTGTATTCATGGCCGAGATCAGTGCTTCCATCATGACACGTTCCTCGATCTGTGACTGCGTAGGGCTGAACTGTCCTTTTTCATACGTCCCTACGGCTATTTCGAGCGGAGCGTTATGCTGGCTGTCACGGGAACGATCAACAACAAGGTGATACGCCGTTTGGTATAGATATGAACGAAGATTGGTGCGTGGTCCCTTCCCTGCCGCGAATTGCTCGAGAAGCTGCGCAAAAACATCGCCTACGATGTTATCCGCAACAATCTGATCATGGCACAATCGCAATGTATATTTATAAATTGCGGGCGCAAATTGATCGAAGATGGCAGTGAGCGCTTCTTCGTCCAGATTCTTAGAGGCTTTAAGCAGGGCGACTCCATCTCTCATGGGGTTTCGCTACTACCTTCGTGCTTTGTAAACATGACGCAGATAAATGCAAAAAAGTTTCTTAATAACATAAACATGATCCCGCTTTCTAATACTATTATAATTCTTTGCGGTTGTCCAGAGCATTTAATTGCAATAAGGTAAGGAGTACAAAGGTGCCATTTCTAACAAAAAGATTAAGTGCTACGGAATGATTGTAACAAATTGTTTTCCCCCGGAGTCTATTCTGTACAGAAATTGAAATTTTTCGAGAGGAGTTGCCGTGTTTTCATCATTCGAGGGAGCCGATCGCCGCAAGGAAGAAGAACGTGTTCGCAGAGAGGGACGTCTGCCACCCGGGCAGGCACTCACATTTAAGTTTCCCGTTCTGCATTATGGTCCTGTTCCTCACTTTAATCCTGCAACGTGGGATTTCCGTGTATGGGGCGAAGTGGAAGAAGAAAAACGTTGGACGTGGGACCAGTTTAATAAGCTTCCGCGCACAAAGATTCAAATGGATATCCATTGCGTGACGCGCTGGAGCAAGTTTGATACAGTGTGGGAGGGGGTTTCGGTTAAGACAATGGTCGAAAACGAACTCTTTAAGATCAAACCCAATGCCACCCATGTGATGCAGCATGCCGAATATGGCTTCACTGTCAACCTCCCACTTGAGGTCGTACTACAGGAAAACTTCTTGCTTGCGACTCATTTCAAAGGCGAACCAATTTCGCCAGATCATGGCTATCCGTTACGTGGTGTCGTCGGTTTTATGCCTGGCCATGAAGATTTGGAAACGCCCTATTTATGGAAAGGTGCGAAATGGCTTCGTTCTTTGGAATTCATGACGCGCGATCGGCGCGGTTTCTGGGAACAGGCTGGATATCACAACCGCGCAGATGTTTGGCGCGAAGAAAGATTTGGTTAAATGTTTGGGGCGGCAGTTGAACTGCCGCCCCAAAAAAAAATTAAGGACGTGTATCCAAAGTAACTGTGATATCAACAGGCTGACCGTCGCGTAATACCGTCAACACGACCGTATCACCTGGGGACTTATTCGTGACCAGATAACTTAACATCTGATCAAAGGAAGTAACCTGAATGCCATCAATCCCGGTGATTACATCTACCCCTGCCTGGATGCCAGCCTTGTCAGCAGGACCATTAGGCACTACATCAGCCACAAATGCACCCGTATATGTGTTTAAACCGAGAGATTCAATTTCTGCAAGGCTCAATTCTCTGGAAGAAATTCCCAGATATGGATATTCGTACTTGCCATCGCGAATGAGTCCGGGCACAACACGCTTGACCAAATTGATAGAGATGGAAAATCCAACGCCAGAATTAACAGCATTCCCAGTAGTCTGATCTACATTATTCGTTCGAATCGATTGGTTGACACCCACAACTTCACCATTCAAATTGAAAAGCGGACCGCCGGAATTTCCGGGATTAATAGCTGCATCTGTCTGAATAATATCTGCTGTGCTAAACCTTCCACCACCATCAGGCGCTGCGTGTGCAGCCTGTGTTCGACCAAGTCCTGAGATGATCCCCAACGTCATTGTACCGTCCAGCCCAAATGGATTCCCAATCGCAACAACCGATTGTCCCACCAGGAGAATATTTGAATCGCCAATCGCCAGTGGATGAATTTGCTCTGCAGGAGCATCTACTTTAATCACTGCGATATCAGCATCGGGATCTGTGCCGATCACCGTGCCATGAGCTTTGAAGCCTGAAGAAAAATCCACTTCCACTACACCTGCCCCTTCAACGACATGATTGTTGGTAACAACATGACCTTCATTATCGAATACAAAGCCTGAGCCAAGCCCGGTATCTGTGAGAATAGCAACAACTCCGGGAAGCACATGTTGATAGAGTTCTGATAAAGACCCCTCCTCCGGTACCGGATTAGCAGCATCCACCACAACAGGAGGCGATGTTTGGACCTGTGATGCAGGCATCGGCGTGCGCGCAGCGAGAGGCGTGAGTCCTGTAACCTGACAAGCCAGCATGGAAATGGTTAAAATTGAAAATACAACTAACGTACGCTTCATTATTATCCTTTCTAGAATTTGAGGCGTGAAGCCTCATCCAATAATTCACGCTGTTTGGACGAAAGATATTTTGGGATCGAGACCTTCAAGCGCACAAAGAGATCCCCCTTTTCATTGGAATTTCGAACATGTGGCATACCGCGTCCGGCCAGGCGGAAGACCTGTTCTGGCTGCGTGCCAGCAGGGATGTTGAGTTTGAGTTTGCCATCTAATGTTTCCACATCCGCTTCACCACCCAGGATGGCAGTAAACACACTGACAGTTGCTGTTGTATGTAAATCGTTGCCACGTCTTTCATAACGCTTATCATCCTGCACATCCACGACCAAATACAGGTCGAGTCCACTCGGACCTGCATTGGGGACACGAACTTTTGAACCTGTGCGCACACCAGCAGGGATACGCACTTGTTTGTCTTTCCCATTGGATTGGAGGAGACGTGTTGTTCCTTTATAGGCTTCCTCGAGGCTGATGACAAGTTCCTGCTGATAACCTTGCATGCGAGTGGGCGCGTTGCCTATGCCAAATATGGTGCGGAAGAATTCAGAAAATCCCCCGCCAAACATTTCATCCATATCATCAACATCAACACGCGTACCGCTTGGAAATCCGCCATATTGACCCCAGTCGAAATCACCAGGCGCGCCACGCCTCTGCCAGGTTGAATAATCAGAGCCCAGCCGATCATAGTGCATACGCTTTTTGGAATCGCTTAACACCTGATAAGCTTCATTGATCTCCTTGAAGCGCTCTTCAGCTTGTTTGTCGTTCGGGTTGCGATCGGGATGATATTGCATCGCCAGTTTTCGATATGCCTTGCGAATTTCATCCTCGCCGGCTTTTCGGTCCACACCCAAAATCTTATAGTAATCTTTATAGTCCATAATTTTATAATTGTTATCACCACGCGGTATGCAAGTCAAGCACCCATGTGTATATCTAACACAACTCTAATCCATTATATAAGACTAAAGACACGCGGCGCGCGACGCCAGGTCTGCTTCCGCTAAGTAAGAGCTTTCGTAAGATATAACTCTCCCCGTTCAAAGCCACGCTCAAGGTAATATCCCCGCGTACCAACAGCTGAGATGACAGCCATTCGCTGAAATCCATTCGCTTTCGCGACGCGCTCTGCCTCTTGAAGCAGACGCGTACCAAGCCCGGTATGTTGTGCCGCGCCTTCTTTCTCCGCGCCAACCGGAAGGGATTGCCCGTACACATGCACTTCACGGATCAATGCCGCGCCCTCCAGATCGTGCAACCCAGCTTGCGGAGAATCTCTACCAGGTAACGACAAGCGGACAAAGCCAGCAAGTTTATCATCGGGTGTCACATATGAAATGAAGTGTTCATCTGCCGCGCCTGCTTGATAAACCAAGTCGTCAAGTGTCAAAGATTCCGCATTGACAGACTTTCCACGTACCTCGCGACATCTCACACAGTTACATCGTGTACCCCGCCGCTTCATTTCATCGTGAACATCCTGTCGCAGGCTTGTCCTGCGGTTGCCTTCTACTACATTCGTGGATGGAATGTCGCGGATCACGCGATTCACTCGACAATAGCGAGGGATGGTAGGCTTGATATCTGCAATTAAGTCGATCAGTTCCTGTGTTGTATATGGCTTGAATTCACCACGCTGCCAATATTCATACAATTCCGCGTTTGCAAGCAATTGGTTGGGATAAATTTTGATCTCATCCGGGCAAAAGTCATTCCAAAGCCGCGCGAAATCTTCGCGGTCTGATTCGGGTGTTGCTCCCAGCAGGTTCGGCATCCAGTGCAATACGATTTTGAACCCTGCCGCGCGCAGTAAAGCACTCGCTTGACGCGTGCACTCGACATCATGCCCGCGTTTATTAATCTCAAGAATATGATCGTCTAAACTTTGCGCGCCCATCTGTACTTTCGTCACGCCGAGATGACGCAACCATCGGATTTCATCCGGGTTGATTTCGTCCGGCCGCGTCTCAATGACAAGCCCCACGTTGCGATGATGAGTCGTCTCATTGAATGAATGAGCCTCGACAAGTTCTCCCTCTACTAATTTCTCTTCTCCTACAGGAAGATCGGTAGAGGTGATGGAATTCATCGCATCAAAGCATCTTTTGACAAACCACTCTTGATAATCACGTCGATAAGAGGACCAGGTCCCACCAAGGATCAACAACTCAATTTTTTCGGTTGGGTGTCCTACAGATTTCAATTGCGCAATCCGCGAATGGACTTGCGCGTACGGGTCGAATTGATGTTCCAGGCCACGCATCGCGCCGGGTTCATCAGGTAGATAAGATTTGGGCATCCGAACGTCGGTGGGACAAAAAATACATTTGCCAGGACATGGATACGGCTTGGTCAGAACCGTCACTGTTGTCACGCCTGAAAGCGTGCGCATGGGTTTCATCCGAATCCGTTCGAGCAGGCGAATATCCTCATGTATCTCACCTGCCCCGACCATGTCATGATAGACCGATACCAGCATCGATTTATTAAGATAGCCACCTCCCTTAATCGGATGGCTTCTTAAAGTCTTTGTTACATCACGACCGCTACGAATCTCATCTAGCACCACTCGTGCAAGATCTTTTTTATCGGGTGTAATCAGGTGCGTCGCGCGCCAGCGTTCTTGTCTTTCAGTATGAATAACCATTAATTATTTCTCTAGCTACCGTTATTGTCTACAGATGAAACGTCCAGATGAAAATCGTTCGTTACTTCCGAGACATTCTTGTGCCTGAACATGTCAGTATGTAAGCCACATTCGATCTTGCTTCGACCTGACCAGCGTCCGGCGCGTTCGTCATCGTTCACGCCGATCGCAATGGTGCAGGGAGCACAGCCAATGCTTCGATATCCTTTTTCCAGTAACGGATGCGATGGCAAATTATTTTCTTCCATATATCGCTTCACATCGTCCTTGGTCCAGTTCAACAGCGGATTAACCTTGATCAGACCGTCTTCCTGCAATTCCAAAATTTTGGCTTTTTGACGGACAGAAGTCTGGTCGCGGCGGATGCCGCTGATCCATGCCAGCATATCCTTCATGGCTTTCTGCATTGGCTGGACTTTGTGCATAAAACAACATAAGTTCGGGTCTTCAAACGGCAACGCGCGGGTTTGGCGTCTTGCAAACGAGTTCCAGCGTGAATCGCGATATAAATCCAAAACATTCAACTGCCATTCCGAGGCAATCTGCTCACGGAAGATCAGCGTCTCCCAGAAATGATAGCCTGTATCCAAGAACAGAATCAAAATATCGCGCCGTATCCGCGAGGCCATATACAGAAGTGGCATGGACTGTGTCTGGAAAGAGGAGCTTAGCGCAATCTGTGGCCAGAACATCTCCACTGCCCAGGTAATGATCTCCTGTGGCGTTTTTGTCTCGAATTCCGCCGAGAGCCGCTCGATCTCCAGGGGCGTCAGCATGGTAAGGATTATAACCGTTATAATGTTTCGATGAATTCAAGCACAGCCGCGCACCTGATCGAACTCAACAAGGATTTTTACACACGCTTCGGCGACTCGTTCTCAGCAACGCGCCATAGGATTCAGCCCGGCGTGCGACGCGTCCTCCAAATGCTAAAAGGCGATGAATCTATATTAGATTTGGGATGCGGAAATGGAGAACTCGCCCGCGAACTCGCAAAACGAGGTCATCGCGGCCCATATCTTGGCGTGGACTTCAGCCTGCAGCTGCTCCGAGATGCCGAGCCTCAGCCAGAAGGTTTCTCTGCCAGATTCCTGCAAGTGGATTTGACTTCTGATAATCTTATCGATGTCATTGCGAGCCGCGTAACAGGGAAGCAACACC
>DAINRK010000100.1:0-11063 GCA_036741855.1 Anaerolineales bacterium | reverse complement strand
TCGGTGCGCAGCAAGGAATAGTCTTTTATTGTTTCCAGTACTTCGGCGTCGGGCATGCCATCCTTGTCTCCTGCTTCCACACTCAGCAGAATCAATTCCGGATTTAGATTGTTGATCCACTCCGGTGGATTCGATGGGGCATATCCAGAGTCAGCAAGAGATAACACGCTCACTGGCCCAATGCTGGCACCGTTTCTCAATTCATCCATGGCTTCAAAACTCATGCCAATGGGCAGGAGCCCGCGAAAATTTTTGTATTCAAGGAGTAATACTGAACCGCGAGGACCCACTGCCAACACTTGTAATATCGCGCCGTTGCCTAAATCCAACACTTGGTCTGGCTCGGCTGTGGTCACAGGAATATCCTGCAAAGTCAGGAAATCAGCCAGCACGCGTGCAGAGAACGATCCTTCTACATTGCCGCTCCACAACACATCGTCTGGAGGATAGCGCTCGATCACACGCGGCAGCGCGGCGACCTGGTCTTCCTCTGTCGCGGCGACGACCAGCCAATCTAATTTGCGATTGAATGTAGGTACTCTTCTTCCCAATTCATCCGAAAGTGTCGTTACGCTTGGCCCCCCATTGACCAATATGAATTTTCCTGATGGTGTTTCGATGAGTACAGCATCAGCAGAACCGACATCCAAAAATGTGACATGCAGGAGTCGATCTGGGATTGAGACTGCCACGCGCCAAATCAGTAACAGGCCCAACGCCAGGACGATGATTCCGCTTCCGGCGGGGACTTTGAGCTGATCCCGCCTAAGAGATTGAGTCCACGCTTTTAATTGGGATCCGCCAAACGTCACAAAAAGAAGCGCCGCATAGAACAAGATCACGAACCATATGGAGAGTTTCCCAAGAAAAAGTGTGCCCTGCGGCACCCGGTCAAATAATTCCACCATACGGATTGTATAAACGACAAAGGGCCATACAACCCATGCCATAAGCTGACCGAGCGGAAACCAAACCAGGCTTAGTAGGACCGCAAGACCACCCAGAATCATCACAGCAGGCTGCGCAGGAAGAATGAAGGGATTGGCAATGAACGAGACGAGCGAAATACGCTGGAAGTGATATGCCATGATCGGGATCGTCGTTAATTGCGCGGCGAGCGTGAGCAAAACAAATTCCGAAAAGAGCTCAGCGAAACGTTCAGCAGCAGATGCTGGAAAATAGTGCCTGAGGATTCGATCTGCAAACTGTGAAAAGGGATCCGCATATAAGATAAGCCCAAGAGTCGCAAAGAACGAAAGCTGAAAACCCACATCCCAAACAAACAACGGATTTACTACTGTCATCACAAAAGCAACTGCAAGAAGGGTGTTCAATGCGAACTGGCGGCGACCGACCTGTTTCGCAAATAATGCGAGACTGCCCATAATTGCTGCACGCACAACTGCGGCATCTGCCCCGACTACAAATGTATAGAGAGCGATCCCAAGAATGGCCACGACCGCGCCGCGTCGTTCACCTAAGAAGCGGCTGAAGAATGCAAAGAAAATACCGGCGATGATGCTGATGTTAAAACCGGAAATAGCAATAATATGGGCTGTGCCTGTATTCTTAAAAGCCTGTTGAAGTTCGCGCGTCAAACCCGTATCAACGCCTAGAAGAATCCCGGCAAGCAGCGATGATTCAGGGTCCGGGAACATGCGATAAATATTTTCGAGCGATCTATCTCTGAGCGCGTACAGGGCAGAGGATATTGGGTTGCCTCCCTTATCTGGCAGGATGGTCACTTCGGCACTGGACATATAGGAGTGTATATGCTGCGCGGCAAGATAATCGCGATAAGAGAATTCTTCGTTTTCTGGTGGTGTCTGCAACTTACCGCGTAAACGTAACCGATCTCCATAATGAAAAGTTTGATTATTGGAGACTCGTACCAAAAGCAGTCCGCTTGCTTCAAGATCCCCGTCACCTGTGTCCACCGCGCTCACGCTCAAACGCAGGTTTGTATAGTTATCACGATAATCAGGAGGTTCGATCACTGTCCCAGTGATGAGCAGGTCATAGTCGCGGTCGTTATAGAAAGCAATATGGAAGGCGTCGAATTTTGGGATGGAGAGTTGATAGCGCACTGCGCCCAGGCAAAGAGCGCAGAGTAGAATAAAGGGAAAAGGATGAAGACTGAAAGATAGAGATTGAATCGCAAATGGTCTTTGGAAAATGCGTGTGGCGAAAGCAAGTGAAAGAAAGACGATAGAAAATGCCACCCACACCCAAACGGGCAGAGACACAAGGCTGGCCAGAATAATCCCAGCGATGAATGCAAGCGAAAACCACATCAGTGGAAGATGTGTCATCAATTGTTCTGGTATTCGACTGGTTGTAGGAGGATTTGCCGCCTGCATGATGCCTCGCATCATAGCATAAATTTGTAAGAGGAGGATAAAATCCAGAAATAATAAATGAAGCGCATCCTTCTTATCTCCCTGGTACTTATTATTGCCGCGGGTATCCTGCTTGCAGTTGCTCTTTATGTTCCCAATTCTCTCCCGGCCCATTCAGATTTCAGTGCTATTTACAACACAGACCTGGCTCTCGTAAACCGTATTCCCATTTACGATCTTGAAGCCGTGGAAGCGATTGCAGTGAAAGCCTCAGGGTTGCCTCCCGAAAAATTCTTTTTAGCGCGCTTTCCGTACCCGCCCTGGTATGCACTTAGTACCTTTTATTTGGGACTGTTGCCAGCCAAAGCTGCGGCAACTCTCTGGTTTGAACTCAATCTCATTATGTTGTTCCTCTCTATCTGGTTTCTTACGGATGGATGGCCGGGGCGTTTGAGATTGATCGCGTTTCCATTGGCATTGTTCTTCTTACCCGTTTTGGGAGCATTATCGATAGGGCAATACAGTTTCCCTGTATTACTTGGTACATCCATGCTCATCTATTCGTTGCGAAAGGAAAACGTGGCGCTGACCACGCTCGGCGCGATCCTGCTCACGCTCAAGCCGCATATTGGCGCGTTGATCCTTCTGGCCGCGTTGATAGATTTGATCGTAAAGAGAAAGGACTTCGAGCGACGCGCGTTACGATCCATTTTGATCGCGGGAGGCTTTCTTTTCGTCATTGGTTTTGTTGCAGATCCTGCCTGGCCCATTGCTTATCCGAAGATGCTTCTGAATTATCAAGGCGAGGGAAATGTTTCCTCCTGCTCGGAATGTGCCAGCCTGCCGGTATGGTTATCGAGATGGTTCCTGGACGGGTCATTAGCGAAGGCAATAATTATCGCCGGTGCGTTACTGGCCATACTCATCATGCTGTTTTCAGTTATTCGAAGTGAATTACTGAAATCGCCTGCCTTCTTATTGACATCGGCTTTATTAACAACTTTGCTCGTCAGCCCCTATCTTTATAACTATGATTTCCTTCTATTGCTGATTCCGTTTACAGTTCTTATCAATACCAAAAGTAATTTCTTTCAAAAGATCGTTGTGATCATTTGTTATCTTATTCCGACAGTTGCGATTGCGTTTTACGGGCGAGACGGGAATATCTCTTTGCTATTTGTGACAATCTTGATCACGATTCTTCTTTACTCGAAGTCAAAGGTTGACGTTCCTGCCCTGTCGGCATACAATACTAATAGTTAAATACGATCAGCAAGCGGCGAAGCTGGTGTGAATCCAGCACTGTCGCGCAACTGTGAATTGGTCAAATAGTCTTCTAGTCTCCTAGTCTCCGAGTCGAAAAAAAGCGACTAGCAGATTAATGGACTAGCTGACTATCAGACTAACAAGTCAGGTCGCCCGCTCTGGTCGGTTCACCACACTCTCGCGGAAAGGAGGTGGAGGACGACGCTGTTCTGCGCAAAGCGAGCCTCTCCAACCTCCCCGGCTTCGGCTGGGGATTTTGATTCTCAAATGGTGGTTTAGACCGCTAAATATTCATGAAGGAGAATAGAATGTTTCGTAAGACCCTGCTTTTCACTTTACTACTTATATTATTAAGTGCATGTGCACCTCAAGCCACACCAACACCAGCAGTCTTGACCTTCACGGATGGGCTTGGTCGCGAAATCAGCTTGAATGGACCTGCCCAGAAAGTTATCTCACTTGCACCATCCAACTCTGAGATCCTATTTGCAATTGGCGCAGGTACACAGGTGGTGGGACGCGATAATCTTTCAGATTATCCTGCTGAGGCGGCAACTGTCACAGATATTGGATCACCATTCGAAGCCTTGAACACGGAATTAATTGTTTCTCTAGAACCTGATCTTGTTCTCGCCGCGGAGATCAACACCCCCGAGCAGGTAAAGCAACTTGAAGACCTTGGGTTGACGGTTTATTACCTGAAGAACCCGCTAACTTTGGAAGAAATGTACGGCAATCTGGAGCTTGTTGCGCAGATGACAGGGCACGAGACGGAAACAGCTACCTTAATCGAAACGCTGAAGGCGCGCGTCGCAGCAGTGGATGAGAAGATCGCTCCTATAAGTTCGCGTCCCGGCGTTTTTTATGAAATAGATGGCAGCGACCCAGCCAAGCCTTGGACCGCAGGTAAAGGCACTTTCATCAACCAACTGATCGAGCGAGCTGGTGGTCAGAATATCGCGGCAGATATTGATGATTATCCGCAATTGAGTCTGGAGCAGGTTGTGGCTGCTGACCCGGCGTTCATTATCCTTGGCGATGCCAAGTATGGCGTAACGCCTGAATCGATCGCGCAGCGACCCGGCTGGGAAAACCTCAGTGCTGTAAAAAATGGAAACGTTGTCCCATTCAATGATGACCTGGTCAGCCGCCCTGGACCACGGCTGGTGAATGCTCTGGAGGAATTGGCGAAGTTGCTGAGACCTGAATTGTTTCAGTAGGCAAACAGACTTCGGAAGTTTCGCAGCTCTTTGTGGCTTCCGAAGTCTGCTATATTTTTATCCATGCGTAATCCATTCATCATCACCTTGTTTGCACTCCTCGCCATGCTAATTCTTAGTATCGCGATAGGCTCTGTATTCATTCCACCCATAGAGTTGTGGAGTGCGTTAACTGGCGTGACAAGCAATGAGACTTTTCGCACGATAGTATGGGACATCCGCTTGCCGCGCACGATGCTGATCGTGCTGGTCGGAGCGGCGTTGGGTGGAAGCGGCGCAGCATATCAGGGATTGTTCCGTAATCCTCTTGCAGATCCGTATTTGATTGGCGTAGCTTCGGGTGCTGGATTGGGCGCGGTGCTGGCCATGTCCTTCAACTGGCCATATACAGGATTAGGTTTGCTGGCTGTTCCTTTAGCTGCGTTCATTGCCAGCCTCCTGACGGTGTACACTGTCTATCTGCTCTCGAATATCGGCGGGACTGTGCCAACAACAAGCTTGATACTCGCCGGGGTGGCAGTTTCTTCGTTTGCTGTTTCATTGACTTCGTTTTTCATGCTGCGTTCCACAGGTGAAGTACGCCGTGCGCTTGGTTGGTTATTAGGTGGTGTAAGCCTCGTTGGCTGGGATGTGACCCTTTCCCTGATTCCATATCTGGTCATCGGTCTAACTGCACTGCTCCTCAATGGCTATTCATTGAACGTCATGCAATTCGGCGATGACCAGGCCACACAAATGGGATTGAATGTTCGTCGCGCGAAAGTCATGATCATTGTGGCAGCCTCCCTTGTCACGGCGGCCGCAGTTTCGTTCGCCGGGATCATTGGTTTTGTTGGACTTGTCGTGCCGCATATTGTTCGTATCTGGTGGGGCGTGGATTACCGGCGGCTGATCCCGCTTAGTATTATGGGCGGCGCGTCTGTTTTGTTGTTCGCAGATGTGCTTGCGCGTATTGTGATGGCTCCTCAGGAGCTGCCAGTTGGAATTGTCACTGCACTGGCTGGCGCTCCGTTTTTTCTATGGGTATTGAGGCATGCAAAGAATCAAGGGTTATGGTGAATAAATGAAAGTGAAAAAAGGACTGGTGATCGTCAATACTGGTAACGGCAAAGGCAAGAGCACTTCTGCATTTGGTGTCCTGCTGCGTGCCTGGGGACGCGGCTTTCGAATCTGCGTGATACAGTTCATCAAAGCGGAGACCGGTCAATGGGGCGAGATCAAAGCCGCGAAAAAACTTGGCATTGACTGGTTTACCACAGGCGATGGTTTCACATGGACATCCAAAGATATGGACGAAACCATCGCGCGCGCGGTTAACGGATGGGAGATCGCGAAAGAAAAAATTGCCAGTCGAAATTATGATTTGATCATCCTGGATGAATTCACTTACACACTGCATTATGGCTGGCTGGATACCCATGAGGTCATTGACTGGTTGAAAGAAAACAAGCCCGAAGACATGCATCTAATTATTACAGGACGCGATGCACCTCCCGCCTTGATCGAGTACGCCGATTTAGTGACAGAGATGATAGAAGTAAAACATCCTTACCAAAAGGGCATCCAGGCTCAACCAGGGATTGAGTTCTAGCCATGCAACTTGAAGAATTAATCAAACAAATCGATCCTCTCAATGAGGAGACTATGCAAGCCGCGCGCATACGTCAGGAGACCTTGACCAAACCACGCGGGAGTTTGGGTCGGCTCGAGGAACTGTCGATCCAGCTGGCTGGGATTACATCCTGTGCATTGCCTTCCGTAGAACGCAAAACTGTCATTGTGATGGCGGCGGATCATGGCGTAACAAGCGAAGGTGTCAGTGCATATCCCGCCGAGGTCACGCCGCAGATGGTCGCCAACTTTTTGCGCGGTGGTGCGGCGATCAATGTGTTGGCGCGTCAGGCGGATGCGCGCGTCGTCGTTGTAGATATGGGCGTTGCCAACGAGATTGATGATCCAAGTAGAAATTTGATCCGCCGTAGAGTCGGCGCGGGGACGGCGAACATCGCAAGGGGTCCTGCGATGACGCGAGAACAAGCGGTGGAATCCATCCAAAGTGGGATCGAAATCACCGAAGCAGAAATCGGTCGCGGGGTAGACATCCTGGCGACAGGTGATATGGGGATCGGCAATACCACATCGGCTGCAGCAATCGCTTGCGCGTTGATGAATCAGGTTCCTGAAAATATCGCAGGGCGCGGCACGGGTGTGGATGATGACGGAATGAAAAGAAAGATCAGCGTGATTCAACGAGCGTTGGATATAAATCGACCAGATGCCAACGATGCGCTCGATGTACTCTCAAAAGTTGGCGGCTTTGAAATCGGTGGGCTGGCAGGTGTGATGCTGGCAGCCGCGGCAAACCGAAAGCCTGTGGTAATGGATGGATTTATCTCAACTGCCGCGGCAATGATTGCATTTACGCTTGCTCCTGCTGTGCGTGATTACATGATCGCTGCGCATCTCTCACAAGAACATGGACATAAGTCCATGCTCGAATGGCTGGGGTTGAATCCGCTGCTGGATATGAACATGCGACTCGGTGAGGGTACCGGTGCGGCATTAGCGTTTCATCTGATAGAAGCTTCTGCACGGATCCTGCGCGAGATGGCAACATTCGATGAAGCGGGTGTTTCGGAAAAAGATTCTTAACCACGAAGGACACCAAGGACTCAAAGGTTTGTAATAATGCGCAACATGAAGCCGGCCTTTTGGACTTTCCTTTGTCCACGTCATGTCCTTGGTGTTTAGAGAAAAGTAATATGGTCCCAATTATCGCGGCGTTTCAATTCCTGACAATCTCGCCAACGATCATCAAACGGATGTTTACTTCTCAAGAGATGGGGCGGGCGGTGGGATGGTTTCCGCTTGTGGGTGTTGTATTAGGCTTTTTATTGTACAGTGTGAACTACACGGCGCGGTTGATTTTTCCCGTTTCAGTTTCTGCAGCGATCACTCTATTTGCCTGGATCATCGTCACACGGGCCTTTCATCTGGATGGATTCATGGATACGTGCGATGGCTTGTTTGGCGGCTGGACTCCTGAGCGGCGTTTGGAAATCATGAAGGATTCTCGTATGGGCGCGTTCGGTGTTGTGGGTGGGGTTTTAGTGTTGCTGACAGAGTATGCCGCGCTTCAATCTTCCGTCAATTTGTTTCCTGCTCTGATGCTTTCTACTACACTTGGGCGTTGGGCCTCGCCACTGGTGATTTATGCTTTCCCCTATGCACGCGAAGATGGGCTGGGTATTGAGATGAAACGGAATGTGAGTATCAGGGAAGTTATCCTTGCCACATTGATTTCAGGTGTCATAGCATGGTTTGTCGCAGGCTGGATAGGATTCCTGTTAATGCTTGGGGCGGTAGTTGTTAGTTTTCTGGTGGCATTCTATGCGATGAGATTACTCTCTGGTCTCACCGGCGACATTTATGGAACGGTCACAACACTGGTTGAGATGCTCGTGTTGGTGACGTTCACAATAATAGACTTCGGAAGTCTTTAAGACTTCCGAAGTCTGAGAGAAACTATGTCAAAGCTCACCCTCATCCTCGGCGGCGCCCGGAGTGGAAAATCATCCTATGCTCAAAGTGTTGCAGAAGAGGCCGGTAAATCGGTGACATTTCTCGCCACAGCGCAACCATTGGACAAAGAAATGTCTGCACGCATCCAAAAACATCGTGCAGAGCGACGTGCTGATTGGGAAACACTTGAAGTGCCTCTTGGTATTGCACCATATATACAGCAGATAAAATCTGACGTGGTGATTCTGGATTGCGTCACTTTGCTAATCTCGAATTTGCTGATGCAATTTGTGAAAGATGACCTTGTGGACGAAGCGCCTTTCAAACTGTCTGTTGAACAGGAAGTAAATGAATTGATTGCCATGATCCGCGAACAAAAACAGGATTGGATCATTATCTCAAATGAAGTTGGTATGGGGCTTGTCCCAGCGTATCAGATGGGGCGCGTCTATCGCGACTGGCTGGGCTGGGCAAACCAACGTCTGGCGCTTGAAGCGGATAAAGTCATTTTAATGGTGGCAGGCATCCCCATGATCATCAAAGGATGAAAGGTATTTATGGACATTCAAATCCGTCAAATGGATACACAAAGTATCCAACAAGTGGACCAGTTCAATCGCAATTCCATGGTGGATTCGCATCTCATGCTTCACGTTCAGGGTAACAAAATATCATATTCGATCATACCTGTGGAGCCGTATGAAAAGATACTCTCCGTCGATCCCGAAGATTACACCACGTTCATAGAAAATCCGCAAAAGGTGATCTTCTTTGCCGATGTAGATGGGAAGCCGGTCGGGCAAATCAAGATGGTTCCCTGGTGGAACAAATTTGCCTATGTCGAAGAACTAATTGTAGATACCGGATTCAGAGGCAAAGGTGTTGGTCACGCCTTGATGATGCGCGCCATCGAATGGGCAAAAGGGCAGCATTTTCCTGGCATCACGCTGGAAACGCAGGATAACAACGTCCCAGCCTGCAAATTCTATGAAAAATGCGGATTTGTGCTCAGCGGTTTTGATTTATATGCATACAAGAATCTCGATAATGCCTCCGAAATTGCATTGTATTGGTATCTGATATTTTCGTAGGGACAGGCAGCTGCCTGTCCCTACGAAACGGAAACAAAAATGCTCAAAATCCAAAACCTTTCCGTTGACTATGGTTCCCGCCGAATTCTGCACAATGTTTCACTGGATGTGCAAAGCGGTGAAGTCCTCGCGCTGATTGGACCGAACGGTGCCGGCAAATCAACATTGATCCGCGCTGTGAGTGGAGTAATTCCAACCGCAAACGGACATGTCCACACCAATGGGGATGACTTCGCTTCGCTCTCGACGATTCAACGCGCCCGTTATGTTGCCACCGTTCCTCAGGCAGTCTCTTTGCCCCCAGCATATACTGTTTGGGAAACCGTCCTGTTTGGACGTACACCCTATCTTGGATTTCTCGGTCAGCCTTCACAAAAGGACGAAGAGATTGCCCGCCAATCACTCTCCCGTGTCAGTGCACTTCCCTTTGCGGAGCGACGTGTGGGAGAACTTTCAGGCGGAGAGCAGCAACGCGTCCTGTTGGCGCGCGCGTTATGTCAGACGACGCCAATTTTGTTGCTCGATGAACCCACTGCACATCTTGATTTGCAGTATCAAGTCAATTTGTTAGAGTTAGTCTCTGAACTCGCACACAAGGACAATCTCGCGGTGCTGGTCGCGTTGCATGACCTGAATCTTGCCGCGCATTATGCAGATCGAATCGCGTTGATGGTCGCGGGGGATATTAAAGCAATTGGGAAACCAAAGGAAGTATTGCAGCCGGAATTGATCGCAGAAGCCTATTGCCTGCCAGTTCAGGTGGTCAGGCACCCATTTTTGGATATTCCACTAGTTTTGCCACAGTCTCGCGGTCAACCTCCCCATAAAACAGAGTCACAACCAAATCACTGAGGTGGTATTATCCCATATGAAGATCACAATCACTTACAAACAGGTAAATGGTTTTTTGTTCGGGAGTTGTGAGAATGAAAAAGAAAGTAAATTCGCAACAAGCAGAGCGAAAAATGGACGAAAGAATAAAGGGTGGTATATCCCTTTGGGACAGGATAACGAATGACCCTGAATATATAAAAGTGAAACACGAAATACAAGCCCGATATGGTCTACCGCTGAACTATGATATTCTTCTCAATAATCGGGAGTGGATCAGATGGATGGGTTATGACGAAAAGCCATCAAGTCAAATGTCAAAGCGCGGGAAGGCTTTTTTAAGTGATGTACATGTTTTGTTCAAAAAATTTCAAGTCCCCGAAGCATGGCATTATGATCTTATTGCGGAAATTGCGGGACGTCCCTATAGCCACTCTTCAGAAGTATGGAGCAGCCCAAAATTTGAGATTTATAAAGACAATGATGGTAATTGGAAATGGCAATGCATCATTACCCCCGAGACAGACTTAACAAATCCAATGAATCTTAATCTTATCCGAGAACAACAAAAGGCATGGGCAGGTAATCCGCCCAATCCTATTAAAGATAAGAATAACCCGCGTAGATTGGATTGGCGACCTGTTTACGAATGGTCTAAAAGACATCCACTTTTTACTTTGGAAGAGATAGCTAATAAGATAGGTTACCCCGCTCATACAGTGAGACTGAAACTTTCAGAACTTGAGACAAAAGAATAAGCAACAAAAAGCAGATGCTTTGTTGTTACTTAGAAA
>DAINRK010000099.1:0-11083 GCA_036741855.1 Anaerolineales bacterium | reverse complement strand
AGGAGCAGGGTTACACTGAAAGGGCGTTGTGAGAACATGATCCAGTTTCTATAACGGCAACAGGTTTGAGCGCAGTACGAAGAGAAATTTCATTCACGGGCTAAGGCGCTCCATAGCGCATCAGTTGTTTTCCCCCATAAAAAATGTCAAGGTGATCCATGTATTCATTAAATTGGCCTTTGTAGGGTTGTTGATCAAGGATTACCGGATTCGCAAGAACATAATCGAGCCCAATATTTTCGAGATACTCACCTGCCTGTCCGGTTTGGAGAGCCTGAAAATAGACATAGCTATTGATCAGACCGTCCATATTTAGGATCGTGCGATCATGGATAAAGTAGCCGATGTTGCCACCGCCGGTAATTCCAATCAGGCTACCAGGTTCCGTGTGTTCTTCGAGAAGGGGACCGACATCGATAAATGGAGTATCCGCTGACCAATAATTATATGGCATGGAATCCTGTATATACTTCCAAAACGACGTGCCCATATAAATTCCTAAGGAGATCGCCGCGATCCAGGCCATAATTTGAAAATATTGAAATCTCTTAAGGAATGTAAATAACAATCCTAACATTAAGCTCAGAGTGAGAACAACAAGAATTAACTGGCTTATCCAATACCATTCCTTAAACGATGCGTAGCCGGATGAGTGGTAATAAAGTATTTGTAGCCAGGCTCCACTCAGAAGTGGGATGATGGCAAGTTGAGTGACGGCGCTTTTCGCTTTGTGTCGTTTGGAGCGTAAAACAAGATAAAAGACAAGCGCCAGCAAAGTGAGAAGGATCAAGTACCGCGAGGTATCCAGAATTCGCATTTTATAAAGATGCTCGGCCCAGAACCCGATAACACTCGAGACGGGATTCCACGCGTTGCTATCGCCCGAGTATTTGAGTCCAAAAAAGGAAAATATATCCCGTGACGAACCGCCATAGGCACGACCCGGAAGGTCTGCCCACCACTGTTTGATCTGCCCGCTGACAGGTAAGAACGTCCCAAAAGTCAGCCTGTTCCAAAGCATATAAATGGCGAGTGGACCAAAAATGACGCTGAAATATATGAGACCCTCATTTAACCAATGTTTCCAGTGTTTGAGAAAATAAGTCAGAGGGCTATTATCTTCCTGGGTTTGTGTCGTTTTGTTTGTTTGCAGACCTATGAAAATCAATCTGCTAATCCCGAAAAACAGGAACGTAAACATGAGATCGATCAGAATGGTAATGCGCGGAAACGAACCCTCCAATAAGCCGAGCCTCATGCTTGTGGGAATTAATGCGCCAACGATTGCCGAACTCGTTATACTGAATAAAAACAGGCGTCTCAGTAACTCCCGTAGATTCGACAGGCCCGAATATTGATAGAGACCAAAGAGGAACGCGATTGGAATTTTTACGAGCAGTCCGTAACCTACCATCGCCAAAGCGACATTTGCTATCTGATAATAATCAGGTAAACCGGCGCGCAGCACGAAAGCCAGCATTGCAGATACCATAACGGAAGCAAGATCCAGCGGTAGGAAGAAGCGCAGAAGATGCCCCCGAAACACAACCCATAAGCCCACGATGCTTGCTAAAAAAACGAGGTCCATCCGGCTGAACATGGCCAGCGCAGCGATGATCCCCAGCGTAAATATTTGCTTCCTGGAAACTTCTTTCGTGCGCCAGGATTTCTCGAATTCATATAACTTGTATACCAGCAGAACGACGAAGAAAGCTGCAATGCCTGTTTCCAATCCGTGTTGATATACAATTCGAAAGACATCAAAACTGAACACCCAGAACAATGCGGCAGTAGCGCCAATTACTGGGGCGAAGACTTTTCCGACTAGCCGATACAACAGGATTCCTGTCGCAACGGAGAGCCCGCTCATAACCAGCAGCAGAATGCGCAAAGGAAGTATCAAATCAAATCGAGCCAATGCGAAGATGGGAATGCAAATCAACATCCACAATGGATGATAACCATTGGTCGGATTGATGCGGTCAAACGTGCTGCCATATCCCTCGCTGATGTTTTGTGCTACTTTGAAATAATAGTAAGCATCATCACGCGTAAACCAGCGTAGTGACAGATTCTGTGCATCTGATGAAGCCGCATACAGGCTCATCGACATCACGACGATTGTTAGAATAATCTCAAACGAGGGAAGCCGCCGTATTTGATCCTTCACCCCGGTTCTCTCCCATAAAGCGGAGGAGAAGCGTCGCATATTTTCATTGTTCATGAAATATCCAGGGTGATCTTTCCAAAATTTTCATTTTTCCACAAGCGTTCTTGTGCCAACGCTGCATCTCTAAGCGGATACGTTTTATCGATTATTGGCTTAAGTTTGCCAGCCACAACCAAATCCATGACTTCTCTAAAATCTTCCAGTGTACTCATGGTTGAGCCAATGATACTCAAATGTTTGGCAAACATATAACGATTGTCGATCTCGACCTTTGGCCCTGCGCTGTTACCAACCGTCAGGAGTCTCCCACCTTTTCGTAGCGCGCGCAGGCTCTGCATGAACGTCGCGCCGACGTTATCCACTACGACATCCACGCCGCGTTTGTTCGTCGCAAGGAACACGGTCTTAGACCAATCTTCCTCTTTGGAACGGTCAATCAGGATATCCGCACCGATGGACTCGGCCCTTTCCAATTTCTTCGCATCCGATCCCACGACTATGACCTGCGCACTGATATATTTGGCGATCTGGATGCTAGCCGTATTTACACCGCCTCCCGCGCCGACAATAAGCACAGTCTCGCCCCTTTGCAGACATCCGCGTTTAACCAACGAATGCCATGCCGTTTGATAGACCAGCGCGGCCGCCGCAGCTTGATGATAATCAAAATCTACTGGCAAGCGATAAAGTTGTTTTAGTGGTAGTGCCACATATTCTGCGTATGTGCCACGAACTGTTTCACCAAGTAAATGCCAATCGCGACATAGGTTATCTTTTCCCTGAAGACAATATTCGCACTGCCCACATCCGAGATTGGCGTTGATGACCACATGATCACCAATTTTTATATCCCCCGAGGAAGAGGCATTAATCGCGACAACTTCTCCGGCACCGTCTGCACCGTTGATATGGGGTAGCCCCAGTTTCAAACCAGGCCAGCCATTGCGAACCATCACATCCATGCGGTTGAGCGCTGCGTCATGCAAGCGAATCAATGCTTCATCAGGTTTTGGTTGAGGAATGGGAAAATCCGTAAATTCCAATACCTCAGGTCCGCCATGCGCGCGGAAAAGGACTACCTTCATGCAGATAATTCTAACTGATTAGATGTGATTCCGTAGTTTATTTTGGGACAGGCAGAGTTTCAGGGCGCCAGGATGTAATATTCAAACAGAATCTCATTTGGCCTTGGCTTGCGGTAGATCAACCCTCTCTCCCCACCAGGAAATTTTTGACTTATTTCCTCGAGAAGAGGACGATTTTCGGGAATCGCAAAGAATGCAACTTTTTGGTTTGGTTGCAGGGTAAGGGTTGGAATATCCTCAGCTTTGAGGTCAGAGCGGGGGTATTGAGGGGCAAGAAAAGGTATAGTCGGAAAGCCGGAAAATATGCGCGGCGCGCCTATAAAGTAGAGAGCGTAAACATCCCTCAGATCATTTGCCATAAGACCAGTTTCCATGGCAAATTCACCATTTGCATCCGCGAAATACATATTGTTCCTATACTTGACCATATAAAAATTTATGTTTTGATAGGAAATAATCAACAGAACCGACACAATGGCAGGTACTATAGCGCGGTCCGGGACCAGACGAAATTTCTGAAGATAGTCGAGAAATTTGTGCAGGCCTACTGCCATCAATATTGCAACCGGCGGCGATGTCATTAGCATACGCGTATTGGCAGGTGGATTTAGAGTCAGAATGCCACCAAAAAGGATAACCGCCCAGAACCAAACGAGTAGCATGAAGTATCTCGTTTCTAAAATGTGCGCCATCGCATAGGCCATTCCAAGAAGGAACAAGATGCTCCCAAGTACCGTAAGATAAGGCTCAGGCGAATTAAAAAAATTGCCAGGTGCCGATGAAGCGACAAAAACCATCGTTGTTCGAATAAACTGGTCAATAAGAATATCCAATTGACTTTGCCCGGTTTGTATAGCTCTCTGAGCCAGCCAGCCGTTCAAAAAAATGCCCTCCTGCCCAAAGCGTCCAAGAAAGATATAGGGATGTCGTGCAAAGAAGGCAGCTTGAGGCGCCATGCTTAATAGAACGCCAAATGCAAATGTAATCAGATGCTTCCAGTGAGAAACAAGATAGCCTCGTTGCCTGATGCTAACGAACAGAAAAAAAATTCCTGCAAGAATGAGCGCGAGCCGTGTGCCAGCATAGGTGTAAATGCATAATCCTCCGACAATCCCTGCACTGTAGTAAAAACGCGGATCGTCATCTTTGAGTGCTTTGGCGATCAACCAAAAAAGCATGGAGGAGAATAAACTGTCTACAATGTTGCTCACACCGATTCGACTGAAGTGTACATTGTAGGGCAGTGTTGCCAGGAAGGCCGCGGCCATCAGCCCAATCGTTGGGTTGAATAAGACGCGTGCCGTAAGGTAAACAAACAAAACAGCCAGTGTACCTGCCAGCGCGCTTGCCAGGCGAACGGCAAAAATGTTTTGACCGAATATGAACTCTGTAAGAGCAGTGGGTACAAAAGACCAGTTTGGCTGGCTTGACCAGCCGGTATCAAAGAAATTGGTAATCTCCCCGTTTAGAATCCGTCGAGCTTCTATACCAATTGAAGCTTCGTCACCTGACCAGGGATAGGGATGTGCTGACAGGCTGATCGTTCGTAAAAGAAATGCCATTCCTAACATAAAAGCTAAAGCGATAAGCTCCGAGCGGTTCTCTCTAATTTTTTCATTGAACACGGCAAATTTGTTAGTAAATAATTGCTGAATCGTCCCCCACCAGATGACCATCAAACTAAGGAAAATGCTGCAAACCCAGGCAAGCGACGCGACGCGATCTGTTTCTGAAGTTTTTGTATTATCTGCGACAAAAATTACAGAAATTATTAGCAGACCAATGATAGATACCCATAGGATCGACGGAATAAGAATAGGCCTAAGGTCTTCAAGTTGCTCCGCAGAGAACGGATTTTGTTCCAGCAGTCGCATGCTGAGAACAAATCCAATTACAGCGAGAACAAGGCAAATTGTGCCCACCGTCCAGATTTGACTGCGAAGCTGAATTACCCCGGCCAGGGCAAGCACCATTGAGACAATGGGTGTAACCGCCTTGATGAACAAACCTGGAAATTTCATGGTCCGCCTGTGTAGAGGAAGATATTACTTTAACCCCAATTCACTTCTCGAAATGACCAATCGTTGAATTTCACTGGTCCCCTCATAAATCTCCGTGATCTTTGCATCCCGGAAGTATCGCTCGACCGGGAGTTCCTTGCTGTACCCCATGCCTCCATGAATTTGAACGGCCTGATGCGTAACATACATAGCGGTTTCAGATGCAAAAAGCTTGGCCATGGACGCTTCAAGCGAATACCGGCCGCCGTCTTTCTTGGATTTTTCCTTGGCGACTGCGGCGTTATAAATCAGTAGACGGGAGGCCTCAATGCGCGTTTTCATGTCGGCAATTTTGAATCCCGTTCCCTGGAATGAACCGATCGGTTTGCCGAACGCCTCTCTCGCGACCGCATAGTGGCGCGCCGCTTCGTAGGCCGCCTCCGCGATCCCAAGCGCTTGTGTTGCGATTCCAATCCGGCCGGCATCCAGAACTGTCATCGCGATCTTGAAGCCCTCACCTTCTTTGCCCAGGAGACTTTGAGCTGGCACGCGGCAATCCTCAAAGATCAACTCGCTCGTTGCAGATGCTCGGATGCCCAATTTCGGCTCCTTCTTCCCACGCGTGAGGCCAGGTGTATTTGCTTCCACTAGAAACGCGCTGACACCCTTTTGCTTTTTATTTGGATCTGTCATCATAAAGATGACATAGTAATCTGCAACAGGCCCGCTCGTCACCCAGGACTTCCGCCCATTCAAAATATAATGGTCACCGTCTCGCATAGCGCGGCTTTTCATTGTCCCTGCGTCTGAACCACTTTGTGGTTCGGTGAGCGAATACGCACCGATCGCTTTCCCTGATGCGACTGGAGTGACAAACTTTTTCTTTTGCTCCTCTGTACCAAATTTCATAATGCCGTGACCATATAATGAGTTATTCACTGACATAATGACCCCATGTGATGCATCTGCTTTGCAAATCTCTTCGAGTGCTAGTACATAAGCCAGCGTGTCCATCCCAGCGCCGCCATATTGTTCAGGGATTTCGATTCCCATGAAGCCCATGCCACCCATTTTTTTGATGGTCGCATGGGGGAATTCTCCGCTTTCATCAAATTCGGCTGCGATGGGCACAATTTCATTCTGTGCGAAATCGCGGGCCGCCTCGCGAATCATTTTATGTTCTTCACTGAGGGAAAACAGTGCAAGATCGGTCATTTCATCTCCAATGTTCTTCTCTCGCGATTATACCGCTGAAGGAATTGTTGGATTTATCAACCCTATTTTTCTGATTCCAATCCGTAATTTGCCAGAAAGATTGCCAAGCCGTTTTGCCTCCTTTCCACAAACTCCAGGATGACAATGTCAGGCTCGGCAATATCAATTTCATCAATTCTAAGAAGATCTGAGTACTTTGAATTTGTTTGAATAAAAGTTGCCTCGTTGAAGTGAGGTGCCAGCATAGGTATTAGCGGTGAACCAAAGGAGTCCACATACATTAGGAGCCTGGGTAATTTTTCCTCGGAAGAATATGAAACACGTGTTGGAATATCGTCATCATTGTAAAATACCCAAGTAGGTTCACTCCTTTTTGGAATTAGGAAAAAACTGGGCTCTAATAGATGAGTCGCACCCATCAGACCTGCGATGTCGCGAACATCACCTCCTATGGGACTGCGTTTATAGTCCTCGATTTGGTGAGGCACTATTTCGGGATAAGTTTGCGATAATGTTTTCACAATTTCCCTATAGGCAATAAAGGATCCATAAGAATTCCAATGGGTATCGGTCTTGTAGTAAACATCTCTCTCCTGTCGGGCATCCAGTAATGCCTGTCGCAAATCGAGTAAGACCGGTGGTCCCTTTTGTTTCATGATGTTGATAAGTATGTCTAGCTCAGATTGAGAGCCAATTTTCTGTATTTCATTGGGCAATTTATCCGGATAGATCGTAGCTTTATTCGGGGCAATTACCACAACCAGCGTAATATGACGTTCGCTTAAACTGTCGTAAAGTATCTGTAAATTACTTTGGATATTTTCGACTCTCCCAGCCTGCATGGTTTGGATATTCTGGAAGTAATCTAAATTGCGGCCCCCGGTATATTCCAGCCAACCTTCTTCGCCAACCAAAGCTTGCGAGAACACATGATCGCCTAATTTTAGCCGCAACCTTATGAATAGTGCTATAAGGGATCTGCGGCCCGGGATACTTGTGTCGAACTCTGCTATTCCGGTTGCCATACTATGAATCATCACATACATGGATATGCACAGTAAGCATGCGATGAATAATTGACTATATCGCTGTCGCAGGTTCGAATGGTCGATCATTTTTTGTAACCTCAAAACTTTGCATAAATATTCGGTTGATATGTGCTAGTTAACACCGCTGCAAATCCCAGCAGAAAGAGAATGATTAGCAACGCATCCTCCGCCGGTTGAAAGACGAAAAACAACACTGGCTTTCGCTGCTCCCAAAATGCACGAAATCGTTTCCAGCTGGATGAGATGGGAAATGAGAAAGTGATACCTGCTGCCAAAGCTAGGATAAAGGATGGCTCAATAAAAGGTAAAGGCGTTGTTTGACTGAAAGGCAACGGTGTGACTCCTGAACTGTCTCCACCCAATCGATGAAGGAAACCAAATGCAAAGTCCATATTTTCAGATCGAAAGAAGACCCATCCGACCAAGACAATCAAGAGAGTATAGAAATGCCGCAATGGTCGCCAGGCTGTTTTGAGCCAGCGATTGCCTCCTGCGCTTTCAAAGGCCATGGCAAGTCCATGCAGCAGCCCCCACATAATAAACGTGGGCCTGAATCCGTGCCATAGGCCCGTCAACAGGAACACAAAAATGATATTCACCTGTTGCCCGGCCCATCTTAACCTGTGCCGCTCCAAAGGATAAAAAACATACTCTCGAAACCATTTGATAAGAGTAATATGCCACCGGCGCCAAAAATCGCTGATGCTTTGAGCGATGTAAGGGTAATCGAAGTTTTCAGGCAGGCGAATCCCAATCATAAGCCCTAACCCCACTGCAATATCTGTGTATCCAGAAAAGTCGAAAAAGATTTGCAGCGCATAAGCTATTAATGCCAGCCAGGCAATGCCTGGTTCGATGTTAGGAGTAGGCAGATTGAAAACGGCATCAACCAGCACAGCCAGTTGGTTGGAAATTAATACGCGTTTGATAAACCCGGCCATTAAGCGCCGGAACCCTGTAGCAATGTTATCTGTGGATGGCAGCAGAGAGTTCGATTGTTCTGAAAACGGCTGGTAGCGAATGAGTGGGCCGGAAATAAGTTTTGGGAAAAACAACGCATAAACTGCCAACCTTAAAAAGTTGATCTCCGCCGTAATGTTCCCTCGATAAACATCGACAAGATACGAGATCAACTGGAAGGCGGCATATGATAAACCTAGTGGCACAGCCAAACCCATAATCGGCGTGAACCAATTGTCAGGCAGATGCATACCGGCGGCATTACTGGTTCTATAAACAACAGCAAATTTAAAAAAGGCAAGTATCGCTAAATTGATACCAATTCCCACCCACAAAAAGACTTTTCCATTTGAGCCATTCGCTTGCCCTCTTTGAATCATGCGCCCAAAAATGTAGCCTGCAATCAGCAGGCTTCCAAGCCACCATAAGGCTACAAGTTGTCCGGCAATAAGAAAAATGATGCCAGCCGCTAAAAGCAACGGCAGGCGGATATGAGGATTGCTTATCCAGTAAATGAGCAGAAAAATTGGCAGAAAAAGAAATAGAAAAAGGGGAGATGTGAGATCCATAATCTGGAGACTTTCGCGCCAATTTTGTGCGAAATTTGAAGAACGACAATGAGATTATCCACTTCCTCTGGTCTTCGCGATTATACCGCCTGCTCGCGGCACTACGTAACCTTTCTATATCCCTCTGATAAAATAGGCAAGAGCTTGAGCATTGCCTTTTCATACAAGATTAGATGAGATCATATGAACAACGTGCCAACCACCGAGGATCGCATTTGGGCTGTGCTCTCACATCTTTCCGCGCTTACTTTTGGAATGGGAATTCTTCTACCAATTATTGGCTGGGCAGAACAACGACGGAAATCCAATTATGCATCTTTTCAGTGTTTGCAGGCGTTAGGATACCAATCCTTGGGGTATACGTTCTGGCTTTTGTCTTACTTTTTAGTGTTTATCGCGTTATTCATCACCCTGATCGCTTTCAGTTTTCGAGCAGAGATGGCTGGTGAAGTATTTGATCCTCTTCTTGGATCAGGTGCGTTGATTGTTTTTGTCTTGATATTTTGTTTTCTCGCACTTTATTTTGTTTTTCCCATTTGGGCAGCCATTTCATGCGCGCTGGGTCGAGACTTTCGCTATCCAATTCTGGGATATCGCCTGGCCCGTTATTTAGAATATAGTCCTGCAACAGAAGATTGGTTGAATGATTACCATGAACACCGCTGGGTCGCGGCAATGGGACATTTTGCGGTCATCATTGCGTTGTGGGGAATGCTCGCTCCACTTACCGCTTTGCTTACGCAAGGGAAAAAGAATTTGTTTTTGAAATTCCAATCCATCCAGACACTTGTATTTCAAGTTGCCATAACGCTGCTTTATATTGTAGCGGGATTTGTTTACCTTTTAGGAATTTTTTGGTTGTTCGTTACCATGGGAATTACAGGAATACCGGACTCTAGTTCAGCTGTGGGAATATTCGGCCTTATCATTTTCTTTGTGTCGTTATTGCTCGTTTTTGCAATCGTATTAGTAATACCTTTGATGCACATCCTTGGTCAATGGGCAGGATATCGCGTTCTCAAAGGCGATGATTATCGTTATCCGCTCATTGGCTGGTTCGTTGAAGACCGGATTTTGAAGCGGACTCATTCTAATATGAAGGAGGAACTGATATGAAAATTTTGATTGCGACTGACATGGAAGGCATTACCGGCGTCACCACCTGGGATCATGTCACTCCAGGCCACGCAGAGTACGCCCGATTTCGCAGGTTAATGACACAGGATATCAATGCTGCAATCCGCGGGGTGATGGATGCTGGAGCTGATGAAGTTATTATTGCAGATGGACATTGGAATGGGTCTAATATTCTGGTTGAAGAACTTGACTCACGCGCACGATTGAATACCGGTTCACCTTCTCCATTTTCAATGATGCAGGGAATCGATGAAAGTGTGGACGGTGTAATGTTCGTAGGCTATCACGCGCGCAATGGTACGCCACATGCAATTCTCGATCACACCTGGTCCTCCAAGACAGTCGCAAATGTCTGGCTGAACGATATTTTGACGGGAGAGTACGGCCTGAACGCGGCAGTAGCAGGTCAATTTGGCGTGCCAGTCATTATGGTCTCCGGCGATCAGACCGCTTGTGCCCAGGTCACTGAGCTTTTAGGTGATATCGAGATGGCTGTTGTCAAGCAGGCAACAGGTCGCTTCGCGGCTGAATGTCTGACTCCTCAAACCTCACAGGAATTGATCTGCACGACCGCGATGCGCGCGGTAGAACGTTTGGTTCAAGGTGATACGCCAGACCCGTTTGTTATAGAAATACCCGTTCGTGTAACGGTCGAATTCTTTACCTCTGATATGGCAGACCGAGCGACGAGAATCCCATTCACAGAGAGAGATGGAACGCGCGTCTCGTTCGCCGCGCAGGACATGGCTTCAGCCTACAGCGGCTTTCGTGCTATGGTGATGCTGGCGATCGGGTGAGGTAACGCGCATTAAATGGTGACACGCATCGGTTTGGATTGACTCAGGCCCCATCCGCATGTCCTTCGTTCCTATCGGAAATCTTAGATTGACTATATGCC
>DAINRK010000098.1:0-11109 GCA_036741855.1 Anaerolineales bacterium | reverse complement strand
GACAAGTATTCGCGATCAATCAAGAGGAGTAAGAATGAACAAACGTCAAATATTTCTTCCATGTTTTGTATTTGCTCTAACTATTAGTCTATCCTGCACCCCTCAATCACCTACCGACCCATCCCCAACGGGAACATCATCTTCGGGTCTGGTTTCGCCAACGCCGCCCAACGCAGCCACGGAGACAACCTTGCCCGAGCCAACCGGCACGGAGTTGATACCCCTTACCGGTCATTTGATGAAACCAGCCGATCTTGTCCCAGGGACTGGGAAGCTGGTCTATGATGTAGAATCATCAGGGGTTGCTGCGCCATACGGGGATTTGTTCAAGCTAAATCGCCTCGAACGGCCATTTCTGGCAGATATGACTTATGTCTCTGACATGGACATCGTAACCTTCAACCTCACCGAAGATTCAGATTGGTATTATGTTTCCATCCAATTGAGCGGGAATGATCCCAACAATTCCCTGGGAATCAATTACGGTGTTGAAATCGATCTGGATTTTGATGGTTATGGTGATTACATCCTATGGTCACATCCGCCATATACAGACTCCTGGGAAACTACCAACCTCCAGGTGTTCAAGGATTCGGACCACGATTCCGGAGGGCTATCCAGCACACAGTCAGATGCCGCCCTCGATGGTAATGGTTATGAGGAACTGGTTTTCGATGGCCAGAGTGGCCAAACGGAAGACCCGGATCTGGCCTGGATTCGTGTCAATGCAGATCCGAACGCGGTCGTTCAGTTTGCATTCAAAAAATCTCTGGTCGGCAGTTTCTTCATGGTGGGAGTTGTGTCCGATGCTGGTCTAAAAGATATATCCAAATTCGATTACAACGACCATTTCGATGAGGCCGAAGCTGGTTCTCCTGAAACGAGCAAAATGTATTACCCGTTAGGAACTCTCTATGGGGTAGATAACACTTGTTGGGAAGCATTTGGTATCCAAACGACAGGCTTCGAACCCAAGTTGTGCCAGCCGATTTTGCAGCCGACCCCTATACGTGAGCCTGCCGTGGATGACTCGATGGCCTGTATACCTGCCTATCCTCCGGAATCCTGCGGCCTAGATCCAAACGGCAATCCTTATTTCGATTGGGATACTTGCGAATGTGGGTAACTGTCGGGTCGGATTGAGATTCTCTAACTCTATATTCCTAACAAAAGTTTATGGCGTGGGGCTGGGACTTGGTGATAGTTCCAGCTCCAGCGGCCACTGATCACAAGTTTTACGATATTCTTCTTTTAGGAAATATTGCGCCCATTCAAGGCGGGTGAGATTTCGACCAGCCCGCTGGCATGACTTAGCAATCCATGATTGTGGATCCATGTCCCACAGGATGATATTATTATCGACACTCCCTGATGCAAGCATCCTTCCGTCGGCGCTGAAGGCTATGCTATGAATGGAACCAGTGTGCCCCATGAGCGGTTGGCCAATTCGCTGGTGAGTTGCCACATCCCACAATATTATGGTTGTATCATAAAGGCCTGCGGCAAGGAGTTTCCCATCGGGGCTAAAGGCTACTCCAGCTACCAAGCTTGACGCCCCCGGAAGTTTATGACCGGCCGGCGGTTGCGTAGTCATATCCCAAAGAATGACGGTGCCGTCAGCGCTTCCGGACACAAACATCTTTCCATCCGGACTGAAGGTGATGGCTGTTACCTGATCTATATGATCCGTCAGCGGCCGGCCGATTGGTTGCTGAGTCAACACATCCCACAAGAAGATCGTTTTGTCAGCACTTCCCGAGGCGAGCAATTTCCCATCCGGACTGAAGGCGATGCTGTATATTGGACCTGATTGTCCTGTTAGTGCCTGACCAATTGGTTGATGTGTCGACACATCCCACAAGCGAATGGTTTGGTCCGCACTCCCTGATGCCAGCATATCCCCATCCGGGCTGAATGCGACACTATATACTGCACTTGTGTGTCCAGCGAGTAATTGTCCAGTGGGTGGCGACGAAGCCATGTTCCACAGGATAACAGTGCCGTCATCACTCCCCGAGGCTAACGTGTTCCCATCAGGACTGAAGGTCACACTCCGCACCGGTTCCGTATGACCCCTAAGCGGCTGTCCTATCGGTTCATGTGTATTAACATCCCAAAGCATGATCGTATTATTATGGCTCCCTGATGCAAGCATCTTCCCATTTGGACTGAAAGCAACACTGTTTATAGATCGGGACTCTCCCGCTATGAATTGATCAATCCGTTGGCCCCCAGACGTGTCCCAAAATACTACTGTTTTGTCCGCGCTCCCTGATGCAATTGTCTTACCGTCAGGACTGAATGCCAGGCTGAGCAGCGAATCCGTATGCCCCGTGAGCGGCTGTCCAATTCGCTTACGAGTTGTTACATCCCATAGCATGATGGTGTTGTCATAGCTGCCCGAAGCAAGGGTCTTCCCATCCGGGCTAAAAGCTAAACTGGATACCAGACTCGAATGTTGTCCCAGAGGTTGGTCGATTTGCTGATGTGTAGCCACATCCCACAAGCGAATAGATTGGTCCGCACTACCAGAAGCCAGCATGTTCCCATCGGGGCTAAAAGCGACAGTATGCACCGGACCCAAACCTCCAGTTAGAGGCTCTCCGATTGGTTGGTGAGTGGCTACATCCCACAAGATGATTGTGTTGTCATCGCTCGCAGAAGCAAGCATCTGCCCGTTTGGGCTGAAGGCTACGCTGTATATTGATCCTGAATGTCCTATTAGTGGTGGAGCGATCTGTTGGCGTGTTGCTATATCCCACAAGATGATCGTGTTGTCGTCGCTCCCGGAAGCAAGAATCCTCCCATCTGGGCTGAACGCAACCATTCTTATAGGGCCTGTATGCTCCATGAGTGCTTGGCCAACTGGATCTGGCAGGTTCAGATCCCAAAGAACGACGGTGTTGTCGTCATTCCCCGAGGCAAGAATCCTGCCATCTGGGCTGAACGCAACACTGTAGACGGCACCTGAAGCATTCAGCGGCTGGCGGATCTGTTCATGTGTGCTCGCATCCCGCAAGAGGATGGTTTTATCAGTACTTCCGGAAGCAAGTATCGTCCCATCTGGACTGAACGCCACGCTGTTTATAGCATCCTTCTGGCTGCCAAGGAATTCAAGTAGCTGAGGGTTGAACTGCAGATTGTCCAACAAAAGCCCGCGGGTCTGATCATTATTCTCCTTCTTAAACGCTTCGATGCCCAGGAGTAAGGACAGCGGCAAATTCCTTTCACGCCATGCCATCGATTGTGCGGTAAGCTCTCTTACATGAGCTCTATTCGCTTGTCGTTCTGCGTCATCAGCGTTTGACTGCGCCGTAGCCTTTTGTGCAATTGCCTCTGCCTCAGCTGCTTGCGCAGTACTTGCTATTTCCAGATTTTGATTCGATTGGTAACTAAACACTATTACGGCAACTAACAGCAAAATAATAATCGCAGAAATTCCCCCCACCAAAGCAACTTGGTTCCTTCGTCTTCTTGCGTTTCCAGCGCGGATAAATTCCTGCGCCCTGCTGTTGAGAACAAGTTTTTCAGTGTCAAGCTTTTCTTGAACATTGACCAATCGTGCTCCAGAATAAAGATAGCTTGGGTCTCGCTTATGCTCATCCCACTCCATTGCATCTTCAGCAATCTCGTTCTGCAAAGCGATCACCTCGCGGTTTTCGTTCACCAGTTTCTTCAGCCAGGGCCAGGCGTCAATCAATTTCTCATGTGAGATCGTCACGGTATCTTTGCCAGCTTGCTCATCAGTTATGATCAAGCGCGCATCTGCAAGTTTTCTTACGGTGGCTTCTACGTCCTGGACATTTGTATTTGTGGGGATGAGTTCGTCGAACAAAGCGGTACGCCGTGTGTCCTGTGTGCCCCGTCCGATTTCGATTAACCCACTGAAAATCGAACGTGCCAGCTCCTGTTCATTCCCTCCTAATTTTGCAAAGGCAGCGTCGGCGTGTCGCTCCAGAGATTTTTGAATTCCGCCATGTTGGAGATAATCATTGAGCGTCAGAGCGATCAGTCCACCTTTGGCCTGCTGTGAATCAAAGAGGTCCTTTAATGTAAATTGCATTAGAGGCAATGCGCCGGGTTCGCCTTTCATATCGTTAATGACTTGCGCGATCAAATCTGGGTCGATACGCAAACCCACGCGCAGAGCAGGCTGCGCCATTGCGCTTACCAGCTCATTGGGTTGCATAGCACCAATTTGTATGAACTGCTGGTTGAGCAACGCATTAAGTTCCGGGTATGTGGCGCAGTTTGAGACAAAGTCTGAGCGCATGGCGAATAGCAGGATCACGCGTCCGTTTTCAACTGTCGCGGCATGTGTGAGCAGATTGAGGAATGCCACGCGCTCTTCTTCTTTATTGATCTGTGTGAAAACTTCTTCGAACTGATCGATGAAGATCACAGCTCGTTTATCTCGGATGTCTTTCAAAGCAATTTCACACCAGCGCGCGAGAATTGTTGAATCTGTTATTGCCTTCGCGCGTATTTCATCTTCGGCATTGGTGGAACTCGCCAGGCTGGATGCAATCCGTCCCAATTCCCCAATCGGATCGCGTCCCGGTTTCATCGTTTCATACAGCCAACGTTCGCTGCGCAAGGTGTTAAGTGCTCCCTTTTTCAAAGCATGGATCAAACCTGCCCGCACGACTGATGACTTTCCGCTTCCAGAAGGGCCTGTAACGAACAACGTCCGCGCGTCTTTTACGCGTTTGACAAGCTCGCCCACCAACTCCTCTCGCCCGAAGAATAACTCGGCATCATCTTCTTCAAAGGCCTCCAGGCCTTTGTAAGGACAGCGCCCATCAAATGGCTTGGGTTGAAATGTCGACTTGATCTGGGTAAGGAGAACGGAAACTTCTTCAGCAGTATAGCCCGTGATGTGACCAATACGAATGTCCCCTACATTGCCACCAACATTTATGCCGCCAATAGCGATGCTGTTGTCATCTGCCTGAACTTTTGGGTCGTCCTGTTTGCTCGGGTCATTCATAACTAACTAATGTGCTCCATCTACTAGTTCTTTTATGGAGACTTTATACTCCAAGTGCTGTTTGACCGGAAGGAATATTTCCAGCAGGTTTATTCACCAATCACCCGCATATTGGATATCGTACGGCTGAGTAATTCTCTCGATCCAGTTTCGCCGGAGTTCCGTTAGCTGGCGGACATGCAGATTATCGTGCGCGACCCAGCAACAGAACATTTCTCCTGCGCTTACTGAGCCATACTGCGATGTATACGTAGTTTCCCAATCTGAATTCGATATCTCCGTTAGCCATTCCAAAGACTTTCGCCGCTCCGAGAAGAATTTTTCGCTCATTTCGTACATGTCTTGCTCATTGTATTTGCGTTCCGTTACCCAGCTCTGCGGATCAATTGAATGCCACTCTTCGTTTTGGCGGTGCAGGATGAAGTCAACATGCTCACGAAAATCCTCGCGCTCTTCATCGTACAAATGACAAACAACTTCCAGGATTGACCATGATTTGGCATCAGGCTTGATCTGGGACTCCACCTGATTAATCCCTGCCAGCAAAGCTCGAATCATTTCTGTGCTGTGTTCTAATTCCTGGTAAAGAGTCTTGAACTCCATGGTAGTCTCCAGTCACTATTCTCCAAATTTCCCAACAATTCTCAAAATATCAAACCCCTCCGCAAAAGGGCGCTCTGCCAGTGCGCCGTGACGTACCATGATCGAACGAGTCAATTCACTGTTGAAGTAGTATCGATCGCGGTAGGTTTCATACTGGGATAATGCTTCGATCTTTTTGTTCACATCTCCTTCAGTGACTTCAACCAAAAAATGTGGGAAGAAACCGTAGGATGATCTCACAACATCAAAACCCAATACTGTGATCCCACGAAAAGCGCGCAAGGCTTCGTCTGTCATGGTATTGTGATCCTGATGGACATCCTGTTTTGAGTGGACGAAGATTAGATCAGGGTCGAAGTCTTTACGAAGTTTGAGAAAATATTCGAGAATATCCTGCCTTGAATTCGGAAACACACGTGTCGTAAATGGACCCAGGATGATTTTTTCCTTTGGCACCCCCAATACCCACATAGACTGGTAGTGTTCATCTTTTACCTTTCTTAAATCAGGGTTGGACTGATTATCAGAGAGGGTTACGCATAAAACTTCTGTCTGTTTAACAATGTGGTTTAGCAATGCCCCACATCCCAGTTCGATATCGTCCGGGTGCGCGCCGAGGAATAGGACTCGTTTCCCGTGAAAATTCATAAAATTTGTTATTCCCCCAGCACAGCATAGGCCCGTACCGGGAATGTCCCGAATGCCTTAACTTTCACAGGGGCAGCGTGGAAACGGAATCCTTGAGTTGGCAGGTTTTCGAGTCCACACATATGCTCACAGATTGGAATCCGATTGCCAAGTAATACCGTATGAGCAGGTCGCGTACCGTCTGTTGTGTCGTCGATGTTATATGTATCGATTCCGACGAAGGCGGCGCCTGATTCCGCCAAAAATTCCGCCGCGTCTCTCGTGAGGAATGGATGTCCCTCAAAGTATTGATCTGTGCGCCAGTGACGCGCCCAGCCGGTGTGGATGAGTACTGCTTTGCCCTTTACATTGATGTCTTTGAACGCTCGTGCAGTGATCGTACGCCCAAAATTCTGAGCGTGAATAAGAACACTTTCCAAATCTGCTAAAGACTCCAGTGGGAGTTCTGAAAGATCAATCCCATCCGCAAAACGGTGAAATGGACTGTCCACGTAGGTTCCTGTATTGGCGACTATTTCGATCTTGCCGATATTGAATTCCGTTCCTGCTGCGTAATGCTTACGTGAATCCTCTCGAGAAAGGAAATCACATATTATAGGCGCGGGGAGACCCTTGTAGGTGATCATTCCATGTTCAACTTCGTGACTGAGGTCAATAAGCTTTCGATTCATATATAACTCGCCTATCATATCGCTCTGAGGAAGCCGTTAGGCGACCAAAGAGTCTCGCTCATTATGTCGGAGATTCTCCGCTCCCGCCGGTCGCTCAAAATGACCTGTTCAATTTGATTACTTCGTTGCTAAAATCCCACCAACTACTTTAGTCATCACCAATTTCCCATCGCGCTCAAACCAGCGTGTAGCCACTGCCTCGATGGATTTGATCAATGCTTCATACTCATCGTGTCCATTGAACATGGATGTCCATAGCTTGCGATCTTCGCTCAAGGACGCGCGGACGTATTCGATGAATGGTGCAACCTCAGGGAAGGTGAGGTGGTTCTCGAATTTATGTAATTCGGTCTTTGCAAAAATTCTGTCAATAGCGTTAAATATGTCGCCTTTGAAGCGAGAGGAGCCGGGCATTGGAGGAATTGTTGCGTTCGTCGCTTCCTGGATGATTTCGTAAAACATCTTCTTGTTTTCGGGCAAGGGGCCTGAGACAAAGAGCTGTCCGCCTGGTTTTAGCACACGATGGGCCTCACCAAATGTAAAGTCTAAATCGGAGGCGTAGTAAATGGCGAATGCGCTGGTGCACAGATCAAAGGTATTCTCTGCAAAATTGAATGGCTTGTTAAAGTCTAGAAATTGGAAATCAATATTCGTGCCAAGTTCTTTATTCTTCGCGCGTGCCTTATCCAAAAGTTCTTCTGAGAAATCGCCACCGATAATCTCCGCACGGCCATTAGTGTATTCGTTAAAGAGAAAACTGAGCTTGCCCGCGCCGCATCCAACATCGAGAATCTTCATCCCAGCCTGTGGTTGGAGTAATTCATTGGTCCATGCATCGATGTTGGCGGAACCATATTTTTCGTGAATGTCAATGCGGGTCAGCAAATCCTTGCTGGTTTCCTGATAATTGATCTCCATTTATTTCTCCTTAAAGGTAATAATCGAATTATACCAAAATCAATTCAAAATTCACTGACTGAATTTTGAAGGGCATTTTGGAACTCATGATAGAATGCGAACACTGGAGTCAACATGACGAGCAAAGTTCCAACAGTAAAGGGTACGCGTGAGTTTTACCCTGAGCAGATGGCGTTGCGCAATTATCTCTACAAGAAAGTGCGCGCGGCATCTGAGAATTATGGATATCAGGAGTATGATGGTCCGTTTCTCGAGACTATTGATCTTTACGCGGCAAAGTCTGGTGATGAGCTTGTAAAGAAACAATCATTCGTTTTTGAAGATCGTGGGGGAGTTGAAGTGACGCTTCGCCCAGAACTTACACCGAGTTTGGCGCGCATGATCGCAGCCAAACAAAACGAATTGATCTATCCTGTGCGCTGGTGGTCATTTGGCCCTTTTTGGAGATACGAGCAGCCTCAAAAAGGACGAACACGCGAGTTCTTTCAATGGAACATTGACATGATAGGAGTCGACTCACCAGAGGCAGATGCGGAACTCATAGCTGTTGGTGCAACGTTCCTACGCTTGGTCGGAGTCAGCCCGGACCGGGTCCAGATCTATGTGAATAATCGCCGCCTCATGACTTCTCAATTCGACGCGCTTGATATTCCGATCGAGAAACGGCTCGAGGTGTCGAATCTTGTCGACCGCCGTTCGAAACTGGAACCTGCCAAATGGGATGCGTATGGGCTTGAGATTGGGTTGAATCAAAAGCAGTTGGATGGCCTGAAGATAATACTGGATGATTTTGATTTGTGGAAGAAAAGTGAGGAATTGACCAGGACGTTCGCCGCGCTGGAGGCAATGGGTGTGAAGGAGTACGTCAAGTTCGTTCCGAGCATTGTACGTGGATTGCTGTATTACACTGGTACAGTCTTTGAAGCGTTTGACACCAGTGGCTCACTGAAACGCTCACTTTATGGTGGCGGGCGGTATGATAATTTGCTGGAAGACGTTGGCGGACAGCCATTGCCGGGAGTTGGTTTTGCAATGGGCGATGTGGGGATTGGAATCTTGTTGCAGGAAGCAGGCCTCCTTCCTGAGTTTGTCCGGACACCTGCACAGATTTTGGTAACAATGTTTAATGAAAAATTATCTCAAGAATCTTATAAGCTAGCAGCTCAACTTCGCGAGGCCAGCATTTACACGATTGTCTACCCTGAGTCTGCAAAATTACCCAAACAATTCAAATTCGCAGATAGGATGCGTATGAAGCTCGCGCTGGTGCTCGGACCGGATGAGGTGGAAAAGGGATTGGTGGTGGTTAAAAATTTATCAAATGGCGAGCAGGTTCAAGTGGCCCGCGAAGCGATAGTCGAATCTGTGAGCCGGTTGTTGTTGAATGGCTGAGATCCGCCCTGTCACAAAAGATAATTGGCGTGAGCTAATAAAGCTTCAAGTCCGCGACGATCAGAAAAACTTTGTCGCGCCCAATGTGAATTCAATTGCGGAATCTCAGTTTGGTTACGACGAGGCTGAATACGGTCATTGGGATTTTCACCCATTTGGTATTTATGAAGGGGATACAGCAGTTGGATTTTTGATGTACGGATTAAATTTTGCGCATCCACAACGGCAGGCCTTTATCATCCGATTGATGGTCGACGATAGATTTCAGGGGAAAGGCTATGGACGTTTTGGGATGGTGCAGATGATTAATCTATTTAGTGCGGACGAACGTATAAAGGTTGTCGCCATTAGTTATGAGCCTGAGAATGAGGTCGCGCGAAAGTTATATGCGAGTTTGGGATTCGTTGAACCCGGAGAAATGCTTGAAGGCGAAACACTGGCTATATTGAAGTTACGATAATATATGGTAAAATTTTGTCCGCCTCTGCGGAGCCTGTAGCTCAACGGTAGAGCGCCCCACAGTGGATGTGGAGACAATTCATGGAGTCTATGGTGTAATGGCAGCACAACACACTGTGGATGTGTTAGTACGGGTTCGAGCCCCGTTAGACTCCCTATGCTAATACTTATAAAGGTAATCTATCAATAGTCTTATCTTCATAAGGATAGCGCTACGATGATCGCCCTGCGTTACAGCGCAGGGCGGTTCGTCTTAATGATGTACAGGCTCTTTTTCTAAATTATTTGACCGATTGAATCAGTGCCCTGTCTTATCAGAGTCGACGCCTGGTTCACACCGGTATCGAGCGCCGAGATGGCAGCGATCTCATCATGGGTAAGCGCGAAGTCAAAGATATCAATGTTTTCAGCGATCCGTGAAGGACTGGATGATCGCGGTATGGCTACTATGCCAAGTTCGATGTGCCAGCGGAGCACGACTTGTCCAGGAGTTTTTTCATACTTTTCTGCAATAGTTGCTAAAGTGGGATTTTTCAGCAGATCATTCCCCGCCCCTAACGGACTCCATGCTTCGGTGACAATCCCTTTCTCCGTATTGTAATCGTGCTGCTCCGTCCGCGTAGTGCGTGGATTCAATTGAATCTGATTGATTGTAGGTCGGATGCTGGCTTCAGCGAGAAGTCTATCGATGTGAGCAGGTTTGAAATTGGACAACCCGATCGATCGCGCTTTACCGGCCGCCACAAGCTTTTCGAAGGTCTTCCAGGTAGAGATATATTCGTCACGCTGGGGCAAAGGCCAATGGATGAGCAGCAGATCGACGTAGTCCAGACCGAGTCGTCGTAGTGATTCGTCCAGGCCTTCGATCGCGCGGTCATTGCCCTGGAACTGACCGTCCAGTTTTGTGGTGACAAACAGACTCTCGCGGTCAATTCCGCTATCGTGGATTCCCTGTCCTACTCCTCTCTCATTGTTATACCTGTAGGCTGTGTCAATGTGTCGGTACCCTGCCTTTATGGCCGCGACAACCAATGGCGCGATCTGTTTGTCGTTGAGTGGCGAAGTTCCGAGACCAATCTGGGAAATGGTCCTTCCGTTGTTGAGAGGGATGGTGGGTGCGCTCATCGTTTGAGTTATGACTCAACCTCCATTACTTCCCTTTTGTATACCAGATGGAGCCGGGTCCATTGTAATCTGGTCCCTCGCCCCAAACGATGTGATTTGTGCCTTGTTCATCCACATCCATCTCGAAGTAATCTCCATAGGGGAAACGGAAGCCTTCGGGGAAGATATAGCTATAACCACTCACAAAGGTTGAGAGGTCAACTTCAGAGGTCCACGCGGAGCCGCCGTTGGTTGAGGACCGGAAGTAAACGTTCCAGCGGTCAATTGCACCCGGTTGAGCCGTGCGCGTGTCCATCCATGAGA
>DAINRK010000097.1:0-11166 GCA_036741855.1 Anaerolineales bacterium | reverse complement strand
GTGCCCAGGCCGCGATGCGATGGATTTCGAATAAGGAAGGAGGGAAGGGGAAAAACAAACCATAAACGCCTGTGAGGGTCAGGACAAGCAACAGGCTTAGGATCAGGGTGTTGATGAAGCGCAGATTCGTGCCGCTCATCAGATCTCCTTTTTAAACCGCCAAGCACGCTAAGGTCGCGAAGACGAACTTAAGAACTTTGCGTTCTTCGCGGTAAAGAACTAACTGTATTTTACTACTCTAAATTTTTCTTCGTAGCGGGGATTCTCATCTGTGCTGTCTTCCGTGCGGCGGGATTTGAATCGCTCTATCAACTTCTCTGCATCCTGCACTTGCGTTTTGTGTTCAAGGATTGCTTTTAGCTTAATGTCCCACATATCGGTAACGTCAATTGTGGCGTTCGGTTGACTAGTAAGGGAGCACCATATCTCCTTCGGCATGTGTGGCGGATAGCCTTCATCAATCAGTTCTGGAAAGTATGCGAGATTCCCTGCTGCAGGAAAAACCGCGTCGAGCACAACTTGCCCGGCAGCGCGGTGGTCAGGATGATTGATCCCGTATAAAGCAAATAAAGTTTGAGGATCGCAGGTCACGAGGATATCGGGTTTATGCTTGCGTATCATGCGAACCACATCGCGACGTAGGTTTAGATCAGGAATAAGGTAGCCATCTGCCCGGTCCAGAAAATTAACCGATTTGGCTCCTATTACTTTCGCGGCGTTTTGTTGCTCCTCATATCGTAACGCACATAACTTTTCAGGAGTCATATCTGCCTGGGTGGCAGGATTAAATCCCTTATCACCACAGGTGAGCAGCACATAGGCAATCTCATGTCCTGCGCGCGCCCATCGAGCCAGCGTACCGCCACAAAAAAATTCTGGATCATCAGGATGTGCCAGAATTACCAGAATTTTTTGTGGGGTTTCCCAAGTATCAGTTTGCTCTGTCATTTTTCTTTCGTGCTTTGCCGCAGGTGCATCCGCCGCCTTCATGACGGTCACAGGGTGCCTCAGATTTTCGTCGCAACGCTTCGAGCTCATCCCACGGTTGAAGGTCTTCTCGATCAAAGGTTTCCATGAAGCGCTTGCCCTCCTCACCCTCAATAAGCACCATCACTTTGTTGGTCATCGGGAGAACATCGAGTACCTTGCCTTCGCCCTTGGGTGTGACAACCCGTTTATTTCGCTTCGGAAGTTGTTTGCGAGCCTCTACGTATTGTTCATACTCATATATCAGACAACAGCGTAAGCGGCCACACATGCCCGTTATTTCGTTGGGCGTAAGCGAGATACCCTGGTCTTTTGCCATCTTGATCGAAATCGGGGAGAAGTCTGTGAGGAACTTTGAACAACAGCGGGTTTCAAGTCCACAGGCACCCATGCCGCCGATGATCTTTGCCACATCACGTGGACCAATCTGCCGCATCTCGATGTGAGTGTTGGGATACAGATCGTGCATATCCTTTTTGAGGGATTTGAGATCGACCTTTTCTTCGCTCTCTGTGTTGAAGAGGAAGGCGAGACGTGAGCCGTCATAGTTGTATTCGGCGGCAACGATCTTGACTCCGTCAAGTTTCAGCTCAGACGCGCGTGCTCGACAGTTGATCATGGCTTCGGTCTGTTTGGATTGCCAGGACTGGAACAGAAGGAGGTCGCGCGGGGTGGCACGCCTCTCTACGGACCTCCAGCCTCCTTCGGGCTTGGGAGGTGTTTCCTTAACAACCTGAACGACCTCGCCCAGGTGCCTGCCGCGAATTGTATCCACGATAACGTGCTCGCCGACTCCCACATCTGGCAGGGCGGAGGTATCGAAATGGTAAATCTTACCTACTTTTGTAAATCGTACACCGATAATCTGTGGTTGCATAATAGAGAATTATACCGTATGCGTTGATAGGGTGGAAATGAGTAAAGGGATGGCTGCAACGGTGCTATAATTTATTTGAATTGTTCATTGACATCTGATCGATCAGCTTTGGCAAAGTCAGGAAGGAGGCATCATCGCTTGCATCTCTTGTATACGCCCTCACGACTATAGAAAGCTTCGCTGGATCTTTTACGAAAGAGGAGAAAAAAATGAATCCGAAAAGACCCTTGCTTTATTCCTTGACTATACTGACGCTGCTCCTTTCCGCCTGTGGAGCGGCGCCTGCTACCGAAGTGCCTCCTGATCAATTGACAGGCACGCTCTCTGTGCTCGACTGGGCCGGCTACGACCAAGAAGACTTCTGGGTCGATTTCAAGAATACCTATCCCAATGTGACAGTAAATTTCGAGATTGGCATCTCAGACGCGGATATCTACGCAAAAATGGCGGCTGGAAATCAAGCTGACGTTTTCCATCCGTATTCCGGCTGGCTGCAGTTCTATGTGGATGAAGGTTTGGTCGAGGAAATAGATACCAGCAAGTTGGCCAACTGGGACAAGGTCTCAGATTTCCACAAGAAATTAGGCCAGATCAACGGGAAACAATATTTCATCCCGTGGGATATTGGGTTCTCGTCGATTCTCTATCGCACCGACAAAATCCCAGAGGGAGTCGACTCGTGGGCCGCGTTGACGGATCCAAAGTATGCGGGTCATATCTCCATGTGGGATGATGGACCCGGCGCGGTGACCGTATCATCGTATATTCACGGTTACGATGAAACTGCCATCACGGCTGAGCAACTCGCTACGATCAAAGAGGAATGGGTTGCCCAGCGCGATCTGAACCTCTTTTACTGGGCAGGTGAGCCTGAATTGCAGGAGGGCATGAGGAGCGGCGATGTGTGGGCAGCGTATGCCTGGCAAGGCTCTTATGCATTATTGCTGGGAGAAGGATTGCCGGTTGCTTATGCCAATCCAAAAGAAGGACGTAACTCCTGGGTCGGCTTTTATGGCATTCGTAAGGGAACGGAAAATCTTGACCTTGCTCTTAAGTTCCTTGATGCAAAACTTGCAGAGGCGACCGGCAATAATGTGGTAAACCTTTTCTATTATGGCCATTCAAATCAGGATGTAATGAAAAGTGTAACCGACCCAATGCTTAAGGAAGCCTTCGGGCTGAACGATCCTGATATCCTTGAAAAGACCAATTTCACACCAAACCTGACTGCTGAACAACGCGACGCCTGGACAGCCATGTGGGCAGAGGTAAAAGCCGCACCGTGACGACCACCCCATCCCTCCCCCATTTTCGCAAGAAAATGGGGGAGGGTGCTCGTAGGGTGGGAGTGGGTCGGGGACTAGATCGCCGCGCTACATTCTGGATGCTATACCTCCCGCCATTGTTCTGGCTCGGGGCGTTCTTTTTGATTCCTTTGTTATTGATGTTCGCATTCAGTTTTCGCCCGGATATGAGTGGGGACTTTTTCCGACTTTGGCAACCCTCCTTCAACCAATATTCAAAGTTATTTGCGACGGGTAGTTACTGGCGATTGTTAGGGGTATCTACCTGGATGGCATTTGCGATTTCAATTTTTTCGGTCGTGTTGTCTTATCCCATTGCTTATTTCCTTGCCTTCCATGGAAGGCAACGCGCCGGGTTTTATCTTGTCCTGCTGCTCGTCCCATTTTGGACGAGCTATCTTTTGCGCGTAATGGCGTGGAAGATCATGCTGGGCACAGAAGGTGTAATCAATTCCTTCCTTACTTATATGAATATTATCCAGGAGCCATTGACTGCTCTTCTTTACAATCGCAATGCAGTTGTCCTCACTTTGATTTATGTATGGATTCCATTTGCAACTCTTCCAATTCTGGCCGCGCTGCAACGGATTGACGTATCCCTTTTTGAAGCTGCAGCTGATCTGGGGGCACGTCCCATTCATCAATTCTTGCGGATCACATTGCCACTTAGCCTGCCGGGTGTCTTCGCAGCTTTCTTCATGGTTTTCATTCCTACTGTCGGAGAATATGTGACTCCGTTATTGGTTGGTGGAAGTCGTGGCTCGATGTATGGAAATATTATTCAGGATTTTTTCACCAAAGCCGCGAACTGGCCCTTTGGTTCTGCTATGTCTATGGTGATGCTGTTTGGAACGCTGGTTCTCGTCGCGTTTGCAACGCGCCTGATTAACTTGAGGGATTTGCTCGAATGACGGCTTTTAGAAATTCGATTCCTCTCAAAGCTTATTATTTTGGCCTGATTGCTCTCCTTTATCTGCCGATTGCTATTCTCTTTTTGTTTTCCCTCAACTCAAGCACATTTCTTTCCTTTCCGCTTCAGGGTCTCACTTTGGATTGGTATCAAAAGCTATTCGCCTCAGATGCGCTCTTGCGTTCCGCGCGCAATAGCATCGTTGTCGCGTTGGGCAGCAGCCTGACGGCTACTTTAATGGGAACAATGGTCGCCTTGTTGATGTTGCGTTACCAGTTCCGAAGCAAGGGTTTGCTCGTTGCGTTGGCTGTCCTACCTTTAATCGTTCCATACATCGTTCTGGCAGTCGCGTTGCTGCTGCTTTTTTCTGTTCTCAATATCGACCGCTCACTATGGACGGTGGGAATCGCACATACAGTCGTGGCTTTACCATATGTATTGCTCATCGTAGGGGCGCGTCTTGCAGGGTTCGACGGCAGCATTGAAGAAGCCGCAATGGACCTGGGCGCGGATTATCCCACCACGCTACGTCGCGTTGTGATCCCAATGATTGCGCCTGCTATGGTCTCGGCCTGGCTCACCGCGTTCACAGTTTCGTTCGATGAATTTGCCCTGGCGTTATTTCTCGCAGGCACACAGCCGACCTTCCCCGTATATCTTTATGGTCAGTTACGATTTGCCAGTCGATTACCGATTATGGTTGCACTGGCAGTTTTGATGATGATTGGCACGTTGACATTGGTACTGATTGCTGAGAGGGTGAGGAGGGCAGAGTAATTAGAGACTGGAGAATTGGAGATTGAAACAATGATGTCTGTAGAAGAAAATAAGACTCTTGCAAATCGTTTTTATGAAGAAATATTGAACCGCAGAAAGCTCGATGTTGCAGATGAAATTCTGGCTTCGCAATACTTCGATCATAGTGCCTCGGCTCCGGGGTTGGATAATTTCAAACAATATTTGGCGATGATCACAAGAGTATTCCCCGATATCAACGTGACTGTTGAGGATATGTTGGCAGATGATCACAAAGTTGCTGTTCGCCTCACGGTTCGCGGCACACAAGCGGATTCGTTTCGCGGCTTTCCACCGACAGGCGGACAAGCAACCTGGTCAGGCATGGACATCATTCACATTTCCAATGGCAAAATTGTAGAACGCTGGAGTGAGAGAGATTTTCTACATATGCTTGTCCAGCTTGGACACGTGCAATATCCTCACTAAACAGGTATGACTCGACAATTAACTCTTCTGACCTGGCCTGATTACATCAGTCCGCTCACTTTGGAACAATTCGAAGCTGAATATCAAGCCAAAGTAAATTTGGAGATAGTCCCGAGCGCGGTTGAATTAATCGAGCGTATGAAGAGTGATGGCACGATGCCTGATGTGCTATGTCCGCCAGATTATGCTGTGCGTCAACTTGACGCGGAAGGTCGCCTTGCTGCGCTTGATCACGCGAAACTGTCCAATATGGGGCATCTCGAAAAACGGTTTCAGATTGGTCGTCCGCATGATGCGGAGAGCCGCGTCAGCGTCATCAAAGATTGGGGGACAACGGGTTTCATGTATCGAACAGATATGATCTATGAAGAACCTAAATCCTGGGCAGATTTTTGGCAACTATCCGAGAAGTTTTCTGGACGCGTCACAGTATTGGATTCGCCCGGCGAGGTGATCGGGGCGGCACTGAAAATGCGCGGACAGTCTTACAACGCTTCATCATTGGACCCTCTAGCTGGCGCGCGTGACGATTTGCTTAATCTCAAGCCTCATCTACTTGCTTTTGAGACCAATTACAAGCCTTTGCTGCTTTCAGGAGAGATTTGTATGGCTCTGGGGTGGAATGGAGATGCGGCTGCCTTGATCGCCCAAGACATCCCAATCAAGTATGTCATTCCAAATGAGGGTTCGCAAATCTGGGAGGACGATTGGGCAATCGCTGAGCACGCGCTTAATTCAGAACTGGCTCACGCGTTTTTGAATTTCGTCATGCGTCCTGAAATTGCGGCGCAGGAAGCTCGATATACACGCTATGCTACTGGAAATCGCGCCGCACTGGAATTGCTTGACGATGAGATGCGCAAAGATCCTTCAACATATCCGCCCGATGAAGTACTTCAAAAATTGGAAGCGGGCATGCCCTTAGATGAAGATGGACAAAAGAGGCGTGAGGATGTGTGGAATGAAGTCAAAAATTACAAGTAGGGGAGATTAATTATTGGGAGAACTTCTATGAAAATGAGTCTGGGCGCAAAATCTTTAGCTTTGTTCGTATTGTCTCTCTTATTTCTTGTACTCCTGACCCTGTTTGAATCTTTGCTTTCTGGAATGTCTTTGACAGCGGAAAGAGTAATAAGCGCACTTCTACTGGTTCTGCCAGGTGTGATTGGAATTGTGTTTGGAATTTTAAGCCTGATCCGCAAAGAGCCACGGGTTTGGGTGGCCATCCTTGGGGTAATCTTAAATGCCCTGTTTGTATTGTTTCAAACAGCAGTCCTCTTTTTTGCAGGCTAAGAAAAACTAATATTTCCTTACTAAAGCCTCGCCTTTAAGTATTCCAGAATTTCTTCCGGTTTTTGTGATATATCCACCGGAAAGACCTTGCCTGTCAGTGTGATTTCATCTGCCAGGCGGCCGGTGCCACGCATGATGAAAACGGGGCGATTTTCCAACAGACTATATTCAACGTCTGTCCTTGATATGTTTCCACCATTGACCAGAATGGTGATAGATTTATTATTACCTGCAATGGCTGTTGCAATTTTTGAAATCCACGATGATTCATCTCCCCAATCATCACCTGGGATTAGGAAGAAGTGGGTGTGATTGGGTTCTAAGATGGATTTCGGCTCTTCCTGAAGGACAAGGTTGTCGAAGATCACGCCAATCAGAGGAAAAGAAAACTTATGTCGTTTCCTCTGATTTCCAATCTCGGTCATAATTCCAGCCTGCGTGCCTCCATCTACAACCACCGATTGGGTTTCTTCTGCCAGTTTGGCGACAATACCCACAGCTTTGCGCATTGGAAACTTATCCAGGAATCCGATTCCACCCGCGCCGCCGACGAGAACGATCACTGATCTGGGATTCGGGATCTCCAATTGATCCAGCGCAGCAGGGATCTCGTGGTTTTCAGCAATATTTATGGCTTCAACCTTGTTGTCATGTTTTAGCGGAATTTGCCTGGTTAGCATTTCTCCTCCAAAATACTATTTGGGTTAACGATGTGCGATATCGCACATCGTTAACCCAATCGATCTAAAGTATGCAACTATTGAGGCAAAATTCAGCGATTGCCTGTGTTGATCTTACTTATGGTTATGCCCGGCGAACAAGCCCTGCCAGGAAAAGCAGGACCACAGCACCTACAATCGCAACCAGCATACTTGGGAGATTGAAGCCGGTGACTCCCGGTGCACCAAAGACGTTCGTCATCAGGAAGCCTCCGATGACGGCGCCGACAATGCCTACAATGATATTGGCAAGAGCACCCATTTGAGCGTCTTTACCCATAATCATGCTTGCAATCCAACCAGCGATCGCGCCAAATATGATCCATACTATGATGTTCATTTCTACCTCCGTGAGGGTTAATTTGCAGAGATACAGGCAAAACTTGCAAATTATGATCGCACTGTGCCTCTACATTTGAAGCCAATAGGATTGGCAACGATAATAGAATTATGTAGATGGTTTGAGATATCGTCAATAAGGGCTTACCCTACTTCCGACAGGCTTGTGTCCATAATGTGAGTTAAAGCTTCGCAGAACTGGTAACTTTAGCAATAATAAATTCCCAATCAAACTACAGAAGGGTATCAAATTTCATTCGGTATAGCGCATAGTCATATGTCCACGGCCTAGAATAAAAAAGACCTGACGAACAAGTGAATCGTCAGGTCTTCCCAATGCGAAAAATTCTCTCCTCACTCAATTATATTTATTGGAACCTCATTCTTGCCACTTAGCGCAGCTACGCTAACTTTCGCCGCCAGCGATTCTGCAATTTCGCGCAGAGATTTCGCAACGTCCGAGTCTGGATGTGAAACAATGATTGGATTTCCACTATCGCCGCCTATTCTCACATTTTGGTCAATGGGCACCTTGCCGAGGAATGGAGTATCGGTAGCCTGTGCCAGTTGTTCTCCGCCCCCCGAACCGAAGATATCCATGCGGGTGCCATCAGGCAGATCTAAATAAGACATGTTCTCGATGATTCCTAAAATAGGCACTTCGAGTGTTTTGAACATATTGAGTCCACGGCTGGCATCCTCGAGAGAGACAAGTTGTGGCAAAGTTACAATCACCGCGCCACTGAGGGGGAGTGCCTGTGCGAGCGAAAGTGAAGCATCACCTGTACCAGGCGGTAAGTCAATAATGAGGTAATCGAGTTCGCCCCATTCAACATCGCCCAAAAATTGACGGATGGCGGAGTTGAGCATCGGTCCGCGCCAGATCAAAGGCTGGCCTGGTTTCACCAACAGCCCCATCGAAATTACCTTGATTCCATAAGCAACTGCAGGGATCAACCGCTGTCCTTGCGGAGGTGGAAGTCTTTCTATTCCCAGCATCGTCGGCACATTTGGTCCATAAATGTCTGCATCCATAAGTCCAACGCGTGCACCGCTTTGTGCAAGAGCTACCGCGATATTCACGGATATGGTGCTCTTCCCAACACCCCCTTTGCCAGAGCCCACAGCAATTGCATTGCGAATAGGCATTTTGACAAGACCACGCATGCGACCATCGTTGGGTACATCTGAGTCCATTTTGACAATGACGTTTTTTACACCTTCCACTGCCATCACAGCCACTTTCGAGTCTTTTTCTAACTTCGCGCGAAAGGGGCAGGCGGGCGTAGTGAGCATGATCGTGAACGAAACAGTGCCATCCTGAATCTCAAGATTATGAACCATGTTGAGAGTCACAAGGTCTTTGTGCAGGTCTGGCTCTTCAACTTTGCTTAGGGCATTGAGAATTGACTCTTTTGTAATATTTGTCATTTGGTTTCCTGTTCAAGGTAGACGGGTATGTGTGTAAATACGGTCTTTCCCCGGTTACCCATATATTATCTACTTGTTAATCTCTTAGGATGTTGGTGATGCCTCAGTGCCAGAGGCTTGCGCGGCAGTGGCGGCCGCTTTTGCTGCCTTTGCGGCTTCCTTTGCCTTGCGCTCCTCTTCATTGCGCTTGTAATTCTCCGGACGGATCTTTTGGTAATAGGAGGCCGGCTTGAGCAATTTCTCCATGTTGTACACATTGCGCGAGTATGACGCGATCTCGAAATCATGATCCATGATAATTGCATCGAATGGACAGTATTCGGCACAAAAACCACAGTTCATACAAATGTCCGCGTCGATGAAGAATTCGGTCGGCTCAGGGATTGGTCGGCCAGTCTGTGGGTCGTTTGAGCGAACAATCCAGATACATTGGGGTGGGCAGACCTTCGCACAAATCCCGCACGAGGTGCAACGCTGTTCTTTGCTTCCATCTTCCTTCTCATCATAAACAAGGAATGGAAGGTAGCGCGCCTCTTCAGGAAGAATCAACCTCTCTTCCGGGTATTGAACCGTGAAGATGCCACGCTGATCTTTGCTTGCGCGATGCTTAATGCCTTCTTCAGAGTAATAACGCTTCTTTCCACGCAACAGCCACGAAATATCGTCGAGATATGTATCCCAGAATCGCTTCCAGGTGACGCTCAGTCCTTTGAGAATTCCTCTTCCATACATAAACAATTCTCCTCTTATCTATCACACTCGCCCATCACAATATCGAACATCGCGAGCACCGCCACGAAGTCTGCAATCTTGTTGCCGACGGATATTTTTTCAAGCGCGGTGAGGTTGACGAATGACGCGGGACGCACATGGTAACGCCACGGATTCGGTTTGCCATTCGAGACAACGTAAAACGCCAACTCGCCCTTGGGAGATTCAATGCGACCATACGCCTCACCCGCCGGTACCCGAACCTGGTACACCGGTTTCTGGGAGTTGATCGGTCCATCGGGGATCTGCTTGATAGCTTGCGCAAGAATCCGCAGGGATTGTCGAATTTCATCAATGCGGATGAGGTAATTATCCATTAAGTCGCCATTATGACGGACCGCTACATCAAAATCGAAACGATCATAGATTCCGTACGGGTCCGCTCGGCGAATATCATATGGCACGCCTGCGGCGCGGAGCACGGGCCCCGTAATCGAATATCGAATCGCATCCTCTGCATCAATCATCTTCACGCCTTTCATGCGTGAGACCAACACTTCGTTCTCCGAGAGGAAGCGTTCCATTTCATCGGTCTTTGCAGGCAGGCGCTCGTGGACCAAGCCTTTTATTTTTTGCATCACATCATCTGGAATATCGCGCACCACGCCACCAAAACGGAAGTAGTTGCACATCATACGTGCGCCTGAAATGGCTTCGAAGATATCAAGGATGAGTTCCCGTTCTTCAAAAGCATACAGAGATGGCGTGTACATCGCGCCAAGATCGTTTAACAGTGTCCCAATAAAGATGAGATGGTTCTGTATACGGGTCATTTCCGAAACAATGATGCGGATGTACTCTGCGCGTTCCGCCACAGGGATTTTCATCAACTTTTCGACCGTGATGGCATAGCCGAAGTTATTGGTCATCGAATTGAAGTAATCCAGCCGATCTGTGAAGGGCATATTTAATAGATATGTATTGCGCTCGCCGATCTTATCGTGATTGCGATGAAGATATCCAAGCACGGGTTTTAAGCCAACAATGGTTTCGCCATCGAGAGTCATCACGGCTCGGAACACGCCATGTGTGGATGGATGATGCGGACCCATATTGATGACGATGCGGTCGGTGCTTAATCCACTTTCATTTTTCACAGTGTAACGCGCCAGCGCGCCATAGAGTAACGCGTCGCCTTCGGGAATCCATTTTTCAGGGTCAAAGTTTTGCGGGAAGGTCAGATTATCCTTGAACGGATTTTTATCCTCCGCCATGTAGAACTGACCATCGGGCCAGCGGCTTTTGAAAGGTTTTGTATCTTCTTCATAGAAGCCTTCCTTCCAATCTTTGCGAAGCGGATGACCTTCAAAG
>DAINRK010000096.1:0-11219 GCA_036741855.1 Anaerolineales bacterium | reverse complement strand
GAGGCAGGCCGAACCTGAGGGTGAAACGGAGAGCGTATCCACACCCGAGCAAGGGTCTGATTTCAGGGATTCCATGTTCGGTCTCTTTTTTGGTCTTTTGGTATGGTGGGTCATCACCAGCATCGCTGCCTTTACCATTGCAGGCGAACGTATGCCCTGGTTAACGTATCATATGGCATGGCCCATGATTCTGCTTGCCGGCTGGGGTTTTGGGCAGATCATTGAATCCGTGATACCGCGATTGGCTGAGAACAGACCGCAGCAAAACGCGCTGGCAATTCTTGTATTGGTCGTATTCGTCCTAGCGGCTTTCAACACGCTGCGATCTCTATACGGAGCCACACCGCCGTTCCAGGGAACCGAGTTATTGCAACTGCAGGCGACTTCTGCATTTTTGTTCCCGCTAATCACTACGATATTATCTGGCGCGCTGCTTGCCTATTTGATGAAGGATGATCTCGTAAGCTTGAGCATCGTGGCTCTGGCGTTGCTTGGGGTGATCACCCTGTTCTCCAGCATCATCAATGGCGCAACGATGTTGTCGATGTCGTCGGCAGCCGAGGTTGACCAGGCAAGTCTTTCGTCGAGTCAGTTGAGATTTGTTGGGGCCATCCTTGCATTGCTCGGAACCATCGTGGGTATCGTTTACTTATCGCGACAGCCACGCAAGAGTGGATTCGTCAGTCTTGTTGCGCTAACGGCTTTCGGATTGCTTGCACTTCAAACAGCGCGAACATCCTTTCGAGCAGCTTACATCAACTATGATGATGCAACTGAATATATGGTGTATGCCCATGGCGCAACCGGAGTCAAGGAAGTCATCTCTCAAGTGGAGGAAATTTCAGAGCGCACAGCCGGCGGATTGAATGCAGTAGTAGCCTACGATGCCAGCGCGCCTGACACTGGCGTTTCATGGCCGATGGTTTGGTATTTGCGCGATTTCACAGCCTTACGCTCATTTGATCAACCTACACGCTCCCTCCGGGATGCAGTGGCCGTGATCGTGGATCAAAAGAATTTTGACAAAATCGAGCCGGCCCTCGGTGACGGTTTCTATCGTTTCGATTACATCCGTATGTGGTGGCCCAACCAGGACTATTTCAACCTTGATCGCCCGCGCGTCTTGAATGCCATAACTGATCCGGGCATCCGAGAGGGCATCTTCGATGTCTGGTTTGATCGTGACTACACACGCTACGCACAGGCGATTGGAAGTACATCCATGACGCTTACGACCTGGCAGCCTGCCGATCAGATGCGGTTGTATGTACGCAAGGACGTGGCATCGCAGATTTGGAATTATGGCGTTGGTCCAGCGGAAGCTCCTACGACGGTCGACCCCTATGAGGCTGGAATCATTATTTTGTCCGCGGACAAAATCTTCGACGCGGGCCGTTATCCTCCACTTGGACTCAATGCACCGCGTTCCATCGCTGCGGGATTGAACGATGACCTCTATGTGGCTGACTCGAGAAATCATCGCATCCTTCATATTTCATCCGACGGAAATCTATTACAGGAATGGGGAACATTTGCAGACCAGGCCGTGGGCGACGCTCCCATTGGCACATTCAATGAACCCTGGGGCGTCGCCGTGGGACCAGATGGTTCAGTCTATGTGAGCGATACGTGGAATCATCGTGTGCAAAAATTTACTGAAGATGGCGAGCCAATCAAAACATGGGGACAATATGGTCAGCCAATTCCTGATCTGCCCGAATCAAAGAGTTACTTCTGGGGACCGCGCGGCATCGCAGTCGATTCACAGGGACACATATTCGTTGCGGATACGGGAAACAAGCGCATCGTCGTCTTCGATGAAGACGGGAACTATATTTCAGAATTCGGATCTGCCGGGCTAGACCCAGGTCAATTCGACGAACCTGTCGGAGTTGCGGTCGCACCGAGTGGAACTGTTTATGTCACGGACACATGGAACCAACGCATCCAGGCTTTCACTCCAAGCGAAGATGGAACTGTCTACTTCCCCACCCTGCAATGGGATGTGAATGCATGGTTTGGTCAGTCATTGGATAACAAGCCCTTTATTGCCGTAGGCCCGAATGAGCATGTATTCATCACAGATCCTGAAGGATATCGCGTCATTGAGTTTACCGAGGCCGGAGAGTTTGTGCGTACCTGGGGCGCATTCGGAGTTGGACCTGAAGAATTGGGTCTTGCATCAGGGGTTGCTGTAGACCCGCTGGGGTTCATCTGGGTTGCTGATTCTGGTAATAATCGCATCCTGCGATACACTTTACCTTAGTTCACTGGCTGCCTAAAAGACAAAGAGCCTCTTCAGCAAGAGAAGAGGCTCTTTTTCATTTCAACCGAAACTATTTACTTCTGCTTGAAATCAAGCGGATTTGTGTAATAACATTTTGTGTAAACGCATACAAGCCATACATCGCGTTTGTATGTTCACCATCCATTTGACTCTCGAGAACTTCACGGGTATAGATTCCATCGTAGGTCATGATGTAGAAACGGGTATGGCCAGGTGATGGGAATGGATGTCCTTTTGTTGGTTTCATTAAAGAGACAAATCTCTCAGCAGTTTTTACAAGCTCAGCCGAAGCAATTGAAACCATGGAATAATCACCTGCACCTAGAATCCCACTGCCTGAACTAAAGTACATGTACGTGCGTCCATTCGCCAGTGAGACCATGGTCACATAGCCATCATCGACGGTGAACTCCGTCATCACACCCCAGACCTTTGTCTGGTCATTGGCGCGTTTGATCCCCACTTTTTCCGGGTTAAGCCGGAACATTTGACCGCGCATCTCCATATAAACGACATTGGGCAATGGCTTCCTCAGCCATGAAAAGAATTTTCTCAGCATCGCGCACCCATCCAAAAATAAATTTTCTCTCATGTGAGAGAATGACTGCCGAGTGTCTTATTAGTTACCAAACCATCCGGAGTAATTTGCAGGAAAACTATTTACTTAAAGTTTAGTAATTACTCGACACTCTGTAAATTATATCAAACCAGATTCTTTGTCGAGATTACAGACACATAACAGTGGGTTACGCACCGGTCAATTGTCGGTCTTCTTTCTACTTCCACGCCAGGCAAAAACCACCCCACCCAACAGCCCAAGCGCGATAATACCCATCACGACCCCAATAACGGAATTATCCCTGAAAGCTGCTGCTGAGGGGCTGTCGTAAATTATTGTTACCGTTGGCAGCAAATTGGGAGTTGGAGAAACCAATACGGTAGTAGAGGTTGCGTCTGATTCTGTAGCGGATAGTTCGCTGGGCAGGGCAGTGGGTAAGATTACATTTCTCTTAATCAATAACTTATATCCAGGGTAGATATTATTATCGAATAGATTATTCAAACGCTTGATGTCATCGATCGTGACTTCGTAGACAATCGCGATTTGCCACAACGACTGACCGGGCTGCACCTCGTGAATAATATCACCGTCAGAGTTCGGGGTGCTGACAACTGGGATTGAAATCCGCTCACCTTGTGATAAGGCAGTTGATCCACTTCCGGCGACTGAAGTCGATGACTGTGGCAACCCATCTGTTATGGGTAGCGCGCAATCGATCACATAATAGACTCTGCCATTAGCAACTGCCACACCAGCGCCGATCTCTGAAAGGTTTGGGGAAATCATCGTGTTTAGATGAAGCGCATCTCCGGTCCAGCTATCGACTACAGACTGCGCAGTCCCGCTTTCAGTGCCCGAAGTAATGTTCTCCGCGCGGAAGCCACCTGCTGATAAATCACCAGCAAGCGGATAACCTGCCGCCAGCAATCGATCGGTTAAGCCTATGCCATCGGGTCCGGAATGTGTGACATCTCCCGTTGCAGCCATGAAATCTGCCTGGGCTTGTGCAGTCTCCATGAGGATGCTGTTGACAATGTAGGGCGTCAACCCATAAGAGACGCGCAACACATTGACCGCATCGATCAGTTCAAATGATGTACCAGCGGAGAGAGGATGATTTGCAGACTCCGCTCGAGATGGAGATGTCCCTGTTGATCCAAAAAGTGCAACCAAAACAACTGCACAAACAAAGTAGAAAAGATGCCGAGGCATAAAATAATTATACAGCCTGAAAATAGGACGGTCTGGCGACTCGACTAGCGCAACAAGCTTAACTCATGACGCGTTAATTCACGCCACTCTCCCACTTCCAAATCACCTAATTGAATCTGACCAATCGCCACACGGACAAGGCGCAAGGTAAATAGTCCAACTGCAGCAGTCATATGACGGATCTGGCGCTTCTTGCCCTCGCGCAGTTTGATCTCGATCCACGCGGTGGGACCATGAGGCGTGACAGGTTTCAGTCGCGGTGGCAGGTTTGGAGTCGGAATGAGATGGACTCTGCTTGGTAGAGTCACATAGTCTTTGAGTTGAATGCCGCGTTCGAGTTGAGATAACTTATCCCGAGTCGGATCCCCTTCTACCATGACCCAGTAGGTTTTTTCGATATGATGCTTTGGATCGGTTAATCTTTTGATCAGCGCGCCATCATCGGTCAGCAACAATAAGCCTTCACTGTCGCGATCCAACCGTCCCGCTGCGTAGACATTGGGGACATGAATGTATTGCTTGAGAGTGGGATGACCGGTACCCTCATCAGTAAATTGCGATAGCACGCCGTATGGTTTGTTGAAAACAAAATAGTGCATAATAATTAAATGGGACTATAATAGAATTTCGATCCGGTCGGAATTACATTTTCAGAGGAGGAATCTATGGCTGAAACAACTGTCAACCCTGTCAATGGGATATATACCATTCGGGGCATCAACAATAGAAATCTCGAATTGACATTGCAAGATAGCGATTTGAGTAAGTATATTGTTGTGGAATTGGATGGCGAAGATCTGAACAAAAAACTACCATCCGACAATCCTCTAGGCATCAACTGGTTCGCCGGCTTCGGCATTTACAACAACGATAACGGCAACAAAGGCAGTTATGCTACTGTCACGTATTCATTCACAGTGACAGGTTTCGAAAAGGGACAACGATTGTTCGTTGGATACGGTGGCCAATCCTACGAAGTGACGGACGAGATGAATAACACAGGTAAGGTGACTCTCAGCGTGGGAGACCCGGGCACAGGCGGTATTCCTTAAGAAATATCTTTTCGAGTAAGCCACAACTGTTCAATTGCGCGCCGCCACGGTGCATTCTCAATATACATACGGCGGGATTGTTCGTCTTTAATCTTCGAGACTTGTGCTTCGAGCAGCTGTATGGCGGTCTTCAATATTTGATTCGAGCGTGGGTCTCCCGTCCTTTCAAGGGCGTTGTAACAGGCCAGATAGACTCTAAGTGGCTCCTCGGTCCCCTCAACCGTTCCACCTTCCGAGAAATAAAGTAGGAGTTCCTCTGTCAGTTGACTCGCAAAGTGAAGATCATCTATACGGAGTGCAACTTGAATCAGGCCAGCAATTGGTTCTGTTGCAAGTGTAGGCTGCCTCAATTCGCGGCGAAGATCCAACGCCTGCTGAAAAGCAACCCTTGCCCCCTCAAGATGCTCCAACTCTGAGTAGGCATGACCTAAGTATAAGTACGACCAGGCCTGCGCTGTTTTATCACCTGTCGTTTTAGATAATTCAGTTGCATTCATAGCAAATTGTACAGCTTCCTCCGCTTTTCCTTGAGCTTCTGCTATCCTGCTCAGGTTCATCAAAGTGTATGTCTCTTGGTATAAGTTGCCCACTTCACGCGAGACAATGATCGCCTGCTCGTGATATCTGCGTGCAGCAGCAAAATCCCCTAACATTCCACACACCCAACCAAGATTGCCAAGGCCTAATGCCTGTCCATACCGGTCACCCTGTTCAACTGCCAAAGTGTACGCCCGCTCAAAATACTTGCGTGCATTGAGATAGTCTCCTTGGACATAGACTGCTGAATTTGCCAAGTTGGTCAAGGCTCTTGACTCAAGAGTATATTCCTTTGTTTCCCGTGCAATTGCAACAGCTTCTTCGAGATAGCCTTGAGCTTTTTCTGCGTTGTTATGTTCAAGAGCCATAAAGCCCATCGACGACAAAGCCCTGCCCTCCTCCACCCGCCTGCCAGACTGCCTGGCGAGATGAAGGCCATCCATGGCATGGCTCATTGCCTCGTCCGGCCTTCCAGTTCGAAGGAGCGCGTGGGTCAACACAATATATACACCTAGAACAGAATCTACATCACCAGTTTTCTTAAAAATCGCGATAACTTGCTCCGAAGCATCTATAGTGCTTAAGTAATCACCAGTGGTAAAACAATATTGAGCATAGAGCATTTTTGCTTTTGCAAGGAACCGGTTATCATCAAGCTGCAGCGCCAGCTTTTCCAATGTCTCTAAATCGCTGAACTGAGCGGAGCGGTTGCCAATTCGATTGAAAATCCCTACTCGTTCTACAAGCAGATCGAATTGTGTATCTAAATCATCCAGCGGAGTAAACGCCAGCGCACGCGTGAAATAATCAATCGCCTCCATGTTGTGGAATGCATCGGCGGCCACCTTGCCGGCCAGTGAATAATAGTGCTGCGTCTTCCCTTGTAACTCAGCACTCTCAGCATGATAGGCCAATTCCGTATAATGGAATTTGAGGTCATCGGCGTATAGTTTTTCGAGGGCACCCAAGGCAAGTTTATGTAGTTCCTGAAGTCTGGCGCGCATCTGCATGGCATAAGCCGCATCACGGAGCAGCCCGTGTGTAAAAAACCATAGATCTTCACTTTTGCGTGCCCAAATATCATGTTGTTCCGCGTGAACAACATGATGCTCAATGTCTTCGACCTCTTTCATTATATGTTCGAGAACTCTCATTGAAAATTCACGCCCCAGCACCGAAGCAGTCTGTACTACATCTTTCACTTGATGATTCAACTGGTCGAGTCTTGCGACCAGTAAAGCGCCGATATCGCCTGGCAGGAAGAGATCGCGCACGCGCCGCACCTGGTTCCACCCGAGTTTGCTGATTTCGATCAAATTCTCGTCCTGCATGTAGCGAACAAACTGTTCTACAAAATACGGATTCCCTTCTGAACGCTCCATGACGCGTCTCACCAGCTCGACGGCAGGAACGCCGCCCAGTAAAATCTCGATCTGACGCGCAACCTCCTCTATAGAAAGCCCACTTAAGTCAATTCGCGCGTCCACCAAATCACCACCCAAAGGACTGCTGCCTTGAAGTCTCAAGTTCGCAATGATCGCGACAGGATACGATTCCGGTCCGGCTTGAAGTGAGCGCTTCAGGCGGGGCAGGAAATTGCGAGAGTCATCATCCATATATTGCGCATCTTCGAGGAAGAGGAGGAGGGGCTGCCTCAGGCTTTCAGCTTTGATGAAAGTAATCAATGCCAGAAGTGTGTTGTTGTAACGCCCTTCAGCATCCAACTGTTCGTAGAGCGAATCCGGCCAGAATAGTTCCGCTAATTCACCAAGCACCGAACGCAAGCGGTCCAATTCCTGCGACACTTCTGCATTGGAGGTTGAGTCGATCAAATTTTCCAATTTTGAATCAAATAACTGCCTTCGTTCATTAGAAGTGTTTGAGGAGGAAAATCCGAAATAACGGATCAGCCAGTTGCGAAATGGATTTAAGGACTGGCGCAGGATTTGATCTGCCTGGCAGAATGCCCAAAGAGCTTTGTTTTTCTCAAATAAGGCAGACTGCCGGAACTCGTATACCAGACGGCCCTTACCCATACCGGCATCGCCCATAATCTGGAGCAGACCCGCAAACTCTCCCCTCCATAACGGTCGTGTGAAATCCTCAAGGTGTGTCATTTCCGTTTCCCGCCCGATCAACTCACCCTGATAAATTAACTCCACTTCCTGTCTGCGGCCAAGCAGAGCATGTACTTTTTGTTCTGTAGAAAACCCCTTAAACCGTTGTGCCCCAACATTTTTAATATCGAATCGCGTTGAAACGCGGCGGGCGATCCTGTCATCCACCCAGATCTCGCCATCTGGCGCTGACATCATGAAACGAGAGGCAAGATTAATTCCCCAACCGTAACACGTGTAATCTTCATACATCACGCTCCCAAGATAACCTGCATGGGCAACATAGTAGGTTACCCCGGCCGTGATGAGGAAATCTACTCTAGACTGCAATTCCAATACGAAATTCAGGGCCCGTCCAATATCATTTTCATGAGTCACAGGTGCCCCCCATAGCACCAGCATGTTACAGCCTTTGTCACCAAAATCGAGCCTGCTGATCAAGCCTCCATATTTTTGTTGCAGGTCAAAAATATTGTAAATGAATTCCTCCAATGTTTCATTTGGGAGCTCAGGATAACGCATGAAAAGATTGACGATTTGCCGGAACTCGCCCCGTATGTCCCGGGCAATAACATCTTCGGGCATGAAAATACGGGCAATCTCCAGGTCTACCGGTGGGAATATCGTCGGCGTATGAGTCGGCAACTCAACATGGAATCCGGTAAATCGATGGAAGAAACCGAGAGGGAGAGTCCGTATCGCGTCCTGCACAAGGATGTTCATTGCATCTGTTATGACGATTTCCCCCGCACTTGCCTGATGCTCAGCATCGGCAGCTTCATCCACCGCGGAGCCACGAAAAAAATAAGTTGCCTTTTCTCCCTCCTTTGAACGCAGCGTACCCCAGGAGGCTGCTCCTACGGTCAGGCCAATCTTTACCGAGAATTGGAACTTTCCATAAATCGTCTGGCGAGCGGGATTCGCTTCGAGTCTCTGCTGAATCTCGCTGGCAGATGCCAGGGCGCGCAAAGCAACCATCCTCGAATCCGATTCAATCGGATACAACGCCAAGACGCCATCACCGGCAAAGCCGATAATTTCGCCGCCATAATTAAGAATGCTTTCGATAAGTGGGTCGAATACAGTATGCATCATCCCCGCCAATACCTCAGCGCCATGTTGACCTTGCTGCATCAATGTATCCGTCATGGTGGAAAATCCAGATAAATCAAGGAATAACCCTACTGCATTAAATTGCCCCCCATAGCAGCCTTTCCGAATATTTTCTACGATGAGCTCCGGAACGACGCGATGCATTTTTCCTCAAAACGGCTCTAATTGTAGCATGCATAATAACTGAATCCCTCCTGACGCCTGAAAGTGAGGCCGTGACGAAGACATCCCTTGCCTGGGCGTAGGATGACTTGTGCCTTCGGCTGTAAATTGTGATACAACACCGTACGGCTTATTGAAAAATATATAGCGCATATTTCTCAATCGGACTATAATACGCAAGATTGGGATTCAAATCACATAAGGAGGATAAAATGGCAGACCAGAGTAAGGTTGTAGTTCCGGGTAAGGTTCAAAAAGATAGCAACAGGAAATTCAAGATCAAGAAAGACAAGACGAGCGAGGTCGACGTTGATATCGAAATCGAGGAAGATGGCGATTATCAGGTCGACAAATTCAGCGTTGACGGATTACCTACTCATATGTATGATGGCAAAACCATTCGCTGGTTTAACAATTTCGGCATTAAGAAGAATGGGCAGTATATCAATCAGAAATATAAGGTCACAATTCCGGGTCTTGTGAACCTTTTGGGTAGTTCAATGCTGGTTATCTTCGATGGCAATGGCGACCCCTATTATTACACAGGTGCCATTGTCAATGATACGTTTGAATTAACGGATGGCGATCCTGGCCTGGGGGGCTCTACTTAATCCAGATACAGCTGCGCAGCATCCTGCAATGCGCGGCGCCAGGGAATGTTTTCAATATATTGCCTGCGTGTGGTTTCATCGCTGAGCTTGGAGACTCGCTCTTCCAGCAGGTTCATGGCAGTTTGTAGAACCTGTTTGGAGCGTGTGTCTCCTTTTTTCTCGAGGAACAGATAGCAGGCATAGTACACGCGCAAAGGCTCGTCTGTGCCATCCAGCACGCCGCTCTTAAGAAAATCCAAGATGCTTTCGGTTGTCTGTGAAGCAGCATCAAGGTCACCAGCCTGCAAGTTGGTCTCCACGAGCCCAGCCCTTGGCTCCATTGAAAGGGAAGCTTGGCCCAGTTCGTCTCGAATATCAATGGATTTACGATAGGCTGCTTGTGCAAGTTCGAGCTGATTTTCCAATAAATAGGCATGACCCATATATAGCATTGCCCAGGCTTCGCCTGCCCGTTCCGAAATTTTTTGGGAGAGTTCTGATGCCTGAAGCGCATACTGCAACGCCAGTTTCGCTTCGTTCTGAAAGCCAGCAAGCGCGCTCAAATTTATGAGGATATATGTTTCCTGATAACGATTACCAATCTCCCGGGCAAGATACAATGATTGCTCATGATATGAACGGGCGGCAACAAAATCGCCCTGCATACCAGCGGAAAAACCCAAGTTGCCGAGCCCAAGACCTTCGGCGACACGATCACCGATTTCACTGGCAATTTTGTATGATTGTTCATAGTACTGGCGCGCCAGGGCGTAATTCCCGTTGACGGAGCCCTCAGATAAAGCCAGATTATTCAAGGCCCTGGCTTCCAAGCCGGGGTCTTTGATTTCGCGGGCGATCTCCATTGCATCTACCAGATATTCCCTTGCCTTGGCTGGTTCCTTTTGCTCCAGGGCGATCAGCCCCATTGAAGTCAGAATCCTACATTCTTCCCTCCGATTGCCTGCACTGCGATCGCGATGTAATGTTGCCCGGGCCCGCTGCATGGCTTCATCCAGGCGTCCCAGGCGAAGTAAGGCCATACACCAGACAACCTGCGTGTAAAGCGCCAATTCCGTATTTGATATCGATGGAGAAAATAGCTCTGCCCGTTGGGCGCAATCGATCGAATTGAGGTAATCGCTGGTGGCAAAGTAATATGCCGCGCGCAACCTCAAAACTTTTGCAATACGATCCACATCATCAAGTTGTGTCGCCAGTTTTTCGAGGGCATCCAAGTCTTGAAGGTGTGCAGTACGGTTTCCGACCCGGTTGAATAATTCCACACGTTCGGTCAGGAGATCAAACTGAGTCTCAAGATCTTCGACTGGAGTAAATGCCAGGGCACGATTGTAGTGTTCAATTGCATCATGATTCTGGTATGACTCTGCGGCGGCCTTGCCAGCCAGGGTGTAATAATTTTGCGCCTTCGAACCGAGCTCTGCATACTTGGCATGATATGCCAGTTCTGCATAGTGGAACTTAAGCTCATCGGCATATATTTTTTCCAACGCGCTGACGGCGAGCCGGTGCAGCTCTTGCCTGCGAGCACGCATCTGCATTGTATAGGCCGCATCACGGAGCAGCGCA
>DAINRK010000095.1:6583-11229 GCA_036741855.1 Anaerolineales bacterium | reverse complement strand
TGTCACTCTGGGCCCTTCGGCACGCCCTGTTGGGCAGTCAGGATAAACTTCGCGAAGAGTCTCGATTTCGAGACACTGCGAGGCGGGTCTCACTCTTTTTTATTATGTTGATGCAGAAATCATCATTTCATAAATCATGTAACCTTTTGATACTTGAAATTGAAAAATAGAATCACTATAATTTACAGTAGTTCCGTCCAAAATTAACTCCCTATTAATGACTAACATACTACTTTTGAGAAGAAAGCATCATTTAATGGTCTCAGGAGTTAAATAAATTCTCATCTGAAATCGGCCTTCAAATCGCTATAATCGGGGAACTTCGGGGCAACCATCTCTAAAACGAAAAGGCAACCTCACCATCCGTGGGGACGCGAAGACACAAGTCTGCTTTTGCGTAGGTTAGCAGATTGTCTTCCGCAATTGTCAATCAGACGAAAGGAGGTGACCGCATCAAAACATTGATCCCTTGTTCGACCAGACTTGTGTACGTGCGTAGCAAACACAATTCCAATTGTTCGTAAAGAGGAGAATTTGATGTTAAGTAAAACAATCCGTATTTTGGCATTACTGAGTATCGTCGCAACGGCCTTTGCCTATGCACCAGCTGTAAAGGCTGGACCTCAAGCGTGCAGTCGTCGTACGAATGATACATTCGAGAAGCTTACCGAGTGTGTCACGCTTGCAGGTGTACGTGAGCACCAGGCTGCACTCCAGGCCATTGCTGATGATAATGGCGGCACCCGCCTGGCCGGCACTCAAGGCTATGAAGAAAGTGTGGACTATGTTGTCGAGAAAATGACCGCCGCGGGATATAACGTTACACTCGATGATTTCCCATTTGTATTCCTCCCACCAGCGGTCTTGCAGCAGACCGCCCCGATCACAGCAACCTATGCAACGGGAGCTTTCACGGGATCGGGCTCTGGCACTGTTTCTGCCAGCGTCACCCCGATTGATGTGGTTCTTGCTCTGCCGCGTGACCCGGTTACAAGCGGATGTGATGGAGCCTTTACGGAAGCTGCTGTAGGCGCGCCGATTGTTCCAGACCCGGCCGGACCCGATGATTTTGCCGGCTTTGTAGCCGGGAATATTGCACTCGTCCAGCGTGGCGGCTGCTCCTTTGCCCTTAAAGCATACAATGCTCAGGCTGCTGGCGCAGGTGCTATGATCCTCTTCAATCAGGGTAACACCCCTGCACGTGAAACCTTGATTGTTGGTACACTCGTGGGCGCCGTCGTGCCGGGTCCTGTAAATATACCTGTGGTTGGTGCCTCATTCGCTGATGGAGCCGCTCTTGCACAGGCTGGCTCAGCGGCAACCATTATCGTTGAGGAACCCCAGAATATAACATTGCACAACGTGATTGCCGAATCAAAAACTGGTGACCCCAATAATGTGGTGATGGCTGGCGCGCATCTCGACTCAGTCGCAGCGGGTCCTGGTATCAATGACAATGGCTCTGGCTCTGCCACTCTATTGGAAGTTGCTGAGCAGTTTGCAAAGGTTAAACCCGTAAGCAAAGTACGCTTTGCCTGGTGGGGAGCAGAGGAGGCAGGTTTGGTCGGCTCCACTGCATACGTAGCTGGTCTAAGCCAGGCAGAGAGAGACAAGATCACCCTCTATTTGAACTTTGACATGGTTGGCTCACCTAACTATGTTTTCTTCATTTACGATGGTGATAATTCAGATGGCGTAGGTGCTCCTGCCGGTCCTGCGGGATCCGCCGCGATCGAAAAGACCTTTGAGGACTATTTCAATTTGGTTGGCGAGCCGTTCAAAGGCACGGACTTTACTGGCCGCTCTGACTACGGTCCCTTCATCGCCCCAGCTGTCGGCATTCCAGCCGGTGGACTCTTCACGGGCGCCGAAGGCGTCAAGACAGCCCAGGAAGCTGCAATCTGGGGTGGCACTACGGGGCAGCAATATGACCCATGCTACCACCTTGTCTGCGATACATTTGCTAATAACAACAATCATGCACTGGATGTCAATTCGGACGCCGTTGCATACGCTGTGGCTCTCTTTGGAATGAGGGATTTTGTATTAAACCCCTTGGTTGATCCAACTGTCGTTACCACCACGCGCATAACGGGTAGTAGTGATAGCGTTCACGATGACCAACAGGCGGCTCCGGCAGAATAGCCTATATTATTAAAAAACCCACGACTCAATGCGTCGTGGGTTCATATAAATAAAGTGCTCGTCATCAGGGTGAGGGGGGCACCCTGATGACGAGCAAGTCTATTTTACAGTCATGGCATGTTGTGCCTATCCCCTTTTGGTATATTGCGTTTAACCATTTCTGCTTATTTCTTCGCTCTTTTCAGAATCCCCTCACTATGATGTTCACTGACTTTATTTGATGCCGGAGGATAACAGCATAGCGGACTCTGCCTGAGCATATTGAGACTGCAGGCGAATCGCTTCGTTCAAGGCGCCCACGATTCGTTCTGCAGAATCTCGGTCGTTCGCCTCCAGAATAGTGAGTTCACCCATTGAGCCCCTTACTCGCACGCCATATTTTGTTTTTCTGGATAGTAGAAAGAATAGCACAGTTCCGATGCCAATATACAGACTTACGGTCAAAAAGTGTGAGTACTCACTCATATCGGACATAGCCACCAAAACGGAACAAATCCCCATCACTATCATTACGAATACCGGAATAAATAATGTTGGCTCGTGCGTGCGCACACGCGCGGAGGTTATGTGTGACATGCCGTACGTTTTCAGTCCAATGAAGGCCCTGCGGTTGGTAATTTTTACATTGCCCTCCTTCAAAATGGTGAATTCACTTCTGTCTTTCATCCTTACCTCGTGCAGCACCATAAACGAAATTTATAAGAATCCATGAAAGGAATCCTGAACCCCTGGTAACCCTATATAAAATTTCGCCAGCAATCTTGAGGCTTCAATCGTGGCACTTACATGACGGGCGATACCGTAAATGGTTTCAGGGAACACTATTAAAGTAAATTCAAAGCTCGTATCAATTCAGTGAATCCTATACTCGCCTCTCCGGTTATCTGCGCAGCGACCATCTGTTGAAGCTTTGGATGATGGACGGCAATTGAGAAAAAGAGATCAGTATAGGTATCAGAATCAAATCGCCCTCAGCAAAATGAGCTGAGGGCGATTAAGGGATAAATTGTTTTTACGGAACAAGCGAGTACAGCAACAGGTTGGGTGAGTTACTTCCCGGGTTCGTTACCTTATTAGGTGTAGCTGCACCTACAAGGGCGTTTCGAACCTGCAGTGGAGTTGCATTGTGCCCCTGCAAATAAAGCGCTGCAACGCCTGTCACATGCGGCGTAGCCATAGATGTGCCGCTAATGGTATTTGTGGCCGTGTTGCTCGAGTTCCATGCCGAAGTGATCGATGAACCGGGGGCAAATAGATCAAGGCAGGAGCCTTTATTCGAATAAGATGCACGGGCATCGCTCGAAGTCGTCGCTCCGACCGTGATTGCCTCAGCCGTGCGAGCGGGCGAGAAATTGCAAGCATTTGAATTACTATTTCCTGCCGCGATCGCATAAACGACACCATCGGCAATCGAGTTGCGGACAGCATTGTCCAGTGCGGTGGATGGGCTTCCACCGAGACTCATGTTGGCGACGGCCTTTCCAGTCGTGTGCTGGGAGGTAACCCAATCGATGCCAGCGATCACACCGGAGGTCGTGCCTGACCCTGAACAATTAAGCACGCGAACCGCTACTAACGACACGCCCTTGGCGACCCCATACGTGCTGCCACCCACCGTTCCGGCGACATGCGTTCCATGACCGTTACAATCGCTGGCAGTGGAATCATTGTCAACGAAATCACGACCATAAGTGGCGCGCCCACCAAATTGGTTGTGAGTGATGCGGATGCCGGTATCGATAATATACGCTTTTACGCCCGCGCCAGTGACGTTATAGGTATAGCTATTGTTCAGTGGCAGATTTCGCTGATCGATACGGTCCAGTCCCCATGTTGCAGGCGATTGGGTCGTATCAATCGTAATCACTTGATCTGCTTCAATGAACTCGATGTTTGGATTGTGACTGAGGCCAAAGAGCGCCTGCTCCGGCAGTTGTCCCGCGAAGCCGACCAGTGCGGACTCATAGACAAAATCCACTTGACCGCCACCACCGCGTGCCTGTTCTGCGGCGGCGTTCACATCCGCCGCCGGAGTCCCTGGCTTGAATACCACAATGTAACGACCTGGGATAGCCGTCGCAGAATCCGCACCCAAAATTGGCGCCTCGCCTTGCGCTGAGGCCGTTGAACTGCCTGAAATAGTTAAAGCCAGAACGATCAAAACGAACAAAGTACGCTTGAGCAACATTACTCTCTCCTTATGGCTAAGAATTTTCTGTCATCGCAACCTTCAAGCTTGTGAAACTTTTTTAACACCTCCTCTCACTCCGGTAAGTGAGGTATTACTGCACAAATCCAGATTGGAAAAATGGGGAATCCTTCTCCAGGTCATGTATCTTATTCGAAAACCTGACATCCGCAATGGTATATTGTTACCAGTTCAGCAAGGCCGGCATATAAAACTTTTCGAGATATAGCCTATCTTTTTCAACAATATATTTACATGGCTTTTTTCGAGAATTGTGGAGAACAACAAAACAGATATGATTCCCCTTTATCTG
>DAINRK010000095.1:0-6573 GCA_036741855.1 Anaerolineales bacterium | reverse complement strand
ATGTATCTTAGTCGAAAACGTGATGTTCGCAATGGGATATTGCTACCAATTCAGAGAGTGCCTAACACCACATACGCAGCGTCATTTTCCTGGGGGACAGCGGGACCAAGCAAGTGACACTTCACGGCACTTCCGTCCGTATCAAGTGTGCATCTACTCTGCAAGCGCTATTCAGATAGACTGGTTCGCCTTAATAATTGAGCGTTGATCGCGACGATCACCGTACTGAGCGACATCAGCACGGCCCCGACGGCAGGGGAAAGCAAAATTCCTTCTCCTGCTAGAACTCCCGCAGCCAGGGGCAGAGCGACGATGTTGTAGCCAGAAGCCCAAACCAGATTTTCGATCATCTTGCGATAACTGGCACGGCTCAACTTGAAAATCTTTACCACATCAAGCGGATTACTTTTTACCAAAATAATGCCTGCTGATTCTATAGCTACGTCTGTGCCACTGCCAATTGCAATCCCCACATCTGCACGGACAAGAGCCGGAGCATCATTCACTCCATCCCCAACCATTGCTACTTTTTTGCCCTGCTTTTGAAGCGCTATCACTTTCTCATCTTTGTGTTCGGGAAGCACTTCAGCAAAATACAGTTCGATGCCAAGTTCTTCTGCAACGGCTTTGGCGACTTCCTTGCTATCGCCTGTGAGCATGGCAACTTCTATATTCATTTCTTTTAGTTTCTTGATGGCCTCATAACTTTCAGGACGGATGACATCTGCCAGTGCGAATGCAGCTGTGATGCGTTTCTCTTCAACCAGGTACACAACCGTCTGACCCTTTGAACCAGCGGATTTGGCAAACTCTTCAATCTCCTTCTCGGGCTTGATATTAAGTTGTTCGAGCAATCTCGGACCTCCCACCCAAATTTCCTTTCCACTTACTTTGGCATAAATACCGCGCCCTTTGATCGCCTCAAAGTTAGAAACGGTTGGAAGTTTTAGCTTCTTTTCTTGTGCAGCTTTGTGGATTGCGCGAGCAATAATATGCTCTGAATCAGCTTCAACTGCAGCTGTGAGTGCTAACGCCTTATCTGTATCTCCTAACGACTTAACGGCTACTACGCCTTGTTCACCCTTAGTAAGCGTCCCCGTTTTATCAAAGATAATAACGTCTATCTCACGGGCAGCTTCAAGAGCCAGACGATTGCGAACCAAAATCCCATTCTGTGCAGCGGACGTGGTGCTAATCGCCACAACAAGAGGCACGGCAAGCCCTAACGCATGTGGACAGGCAATCACAAGGACTGCAACGACGCGCTGCAAAGTAAAAAGGTCAAAGCCAATTGCGATTGTCCATGCAATAGCACTGACCAGTGCGACACCAATAGCCAGATAAAACAACCAGCCGGCCGCTTTGTCTGCCAAAATTTGTGTACGGGATTTACTTTGTTGTGCTTCTTTAACCAATCGCATAATACCTGCTAGTGCGGTTTGTTCTCCGACAGCAGAAACCTTGACTCTCAAACTGCCACTTCCGTTTATCGTTCCTGCAATTACTTTGGCGCCTGGGGTTTTCTTTACAGGAACTGACTCACCAGTAATCATGGATTCATTTACATCGGATTCGCCTTCTTCTACAACGCCATCTGCCGGGATACTTGCCCCAGGCCGAACAAGTACAAGATTACCTGTTTCTAAAGAAGACAAAGGCATAGTATGAGTATTGCCATTCGGCATAATATGCTCAGCCGTATCAGGCATCAACTTTGCGAGTGTATTTAGAGCCCCTGAAGCCTGCCGGACACTACGCATCTCGATCCAATGTCCCAACAGCATAATGTCGATAAGTGTGACCAGTTCCCAAAAAAAGCCTTCGCCTAAATTGACAAACAAGGTCGCCAGGCTATAGATAAAAGAAACTGAGATCGCAAGCGAAATCAATGTCATCATACCAGGCTGACGACTGCGCACCTCAGGCACTGCCATTTGGATGAAGGGTACACCGCCATACAAAAAGACGATGATGGAAAACACGGGCATCACCCACTGACTGCCCATGAAGTCAGGAATCCTGAACCCAAACCACATTTGCAGCATTGGCGTGTAAAGCAAAACCGGAATGCTCAGAAGCAGAGACGCCCAGAAGCGGCTGCGGAATAAGTCTTCGTGGCCTGTGTGGTCTACATGCTGGGCTTGGTCGGTTGCTTTATCCAGGCCGTGCTCAGCATGGTCTCCACTCATGTGCTGACCATGTTCCATTTTGGAATGATCATGTTGCTCATGTTCCGTGTGAGAGTGTGTCATCTTAACCTACGAGATTGTTTTCAATTCGGGAGCAGGGATAATCCGATTACCTGCCGCGTTTTGCAATCCATAATTTACCCTGATCTTTCAGAAAAAACAATCAACTATCTCCCTACCTCCGGCTGGGACTCTAGTTGTAAACGTTCTTCATACTGCTTACGCCATCCGTACGGGGTCATGCCTTTCGGCTTGTATACCGCCAGAATATTGGCCACGAGTAAGGCGATCAGAGCAACGGTGGAGGCAACTACCATTTGAATCTGTAGCGGGAAATCCGCACTGGACAATGTCCGGTTTGCTGCTGCATTTGATAAATAGCTTATTGGCTGCAAATGGATGACCAAGACGATTGTGGAAAGAACCGTGATCAGAAGTTTCGCCAGAATCCAATAGTGACGAAGTAAACCCCAGGGTGTGCCAAGTGACAGGATAGGTCCTGTGATCAATGGTGCGAAGCTTAAAGGGAGGATGACGAATCGAGTGATTAATTCCATCCCCAGATAGGCAGAACCCACGATTTGAGGATCCTGGCTTTTGAGACCGACAATGGCAAGCGCAACAAACCCGGCTACGGCGCCGAGCCAACCAACTGCAAAAGTAATATGGAGGAAGAGCACGAACTTACGAAGTCCACGTTTCATAGTCTTTCAGTCCCATAGCAATATTCTATGGCATATGGGGCATATGACCACCAAAGTTAAAACCGGCAAGGTGCGCACCAATAACAATCAGGATCAAAACGATGAATATGATCCCGAACACTTTTACCCAGCGCGGCATTTCGGGAGGAGTCCGTGACATAGTTGTCTCCTGGAATAATATAGTAATTCCGCAGCAAAATTCTTTTCTGTCAAGAAATCATTGCCAGCATAAATGGAATCGGCACAGGTCAAGAAGCAGGCTTTTTGGCTCGCACAAATCCAAGGGTCAGAAAGCGTGACTCCAGCTGCTGCACATCGTCAAATTTGGCCTCGCTTAGAAGCTTGGGCAAATCCTCGATGCCGAATTGGGTAGCGTGCCCATGCTGCACAAGCAGGCTAAAGACCCGTTTACCGAAGGATTTGCTTGGACGCATCATGTCGGCGATCAAAATCCTTCCACCGGGTTTGAGTACGCGCCAGATCTCAGCCAGTCCCTGGACTTGCAGGTGTGGAGGCAGGTGGTGCATCATCATGCTCGCAGTCACTACGTCAAACGTCTCATCCGGAAAAGGCAGGGATTCTATCACACCGACTCGAAAGTCAATTTCAATTCCTGCTCGCTGCGCTTTTCGGCGGGCGACAGCAATCATTTCCGGCGCGGGATCGATCCCGGCCGCGCTTCCATTTATTCCAACTCGTATTTTGGCTGGGATGGTTACGCCGCCCGTGCCGCAGCCTACATCGAGGAGAGTTTCCCCGGGCTGGATCAGAGCTTGATCGAGGGTCATTTGGCGTAAGCGTTTTGCCCGGCCAAATGTCATGAGGTTTACGACCCCATCATAAAATGATGCCCAACGGATCAGGCGTCCTTCCGTTTGAGCAGGCGATGTACTATGAGAGTGGGTGTGCAACATGGTTGTTTCTCCAGGTATAATTTTTAATATTTCAATCTTAGGATACGATGTTTCGTAATTGAAATCAATAATCAAACCACGAGAATTGTTCATTTGTGAACAGTTGGGGTGATTTGTTCACATTACATCGATACTCTCTCCAGATATAAACGGATACAATGATTCCTTGAGGAATATTTATTATGACAAAGACTGACCGTCGCGTAGGTCGGACGCGCGAACTTCTGCAGAAAGCGCTGATCGAACTGATCGGCGAACGGGGATATGATGCGATTACCATTCAGGAAATTGTGGATCGCGCCAATGTTGGGCGTACCACTTTTTATCTCCACTATGACAGCAAAGACGAATTATTTATTAGCTGTCATGAAACGATTGTCAGAGAATTCCGCATTGGGCCGCTCCACCCCCTCTCTCGACAAGAAATGTTATCACCTGAAGCACCTGCGGGGATGACATCTGCATACCAGCACCTTCAAGAGGCACGACCGCTCTTGTATTCCGTTTTTCAGGGCAAGGATAGCCTGCCGATCCTTCGTCGAATTCGTGACTGGAACGCGCAGGAAATCGAAGCGAGTCTGCGAGCCGCTTTTGATGAAGCGGAAAGCAACATCCCGCTCGATGTATTGGCGAACTACATCGCAGGAGCACAGATCGCGCTGGTGCAATGGTGGCTGGAGAAACGCCAACCTCACACAATACAAAGCCTGGCGCAGATGTCGCATCGCTTGCAGCGCGCGGCAATCCGCGATGCATTCGGGCTCAAGGATGAATAACATGAAGCGAGGCATTGATGTGGTTTTTGCTCTGGCCTGGCTCCTATTGACAGCGCCTCTCATGCTGTTGATTGCGCTTCTCATCAAGCTCGAGTCCTCAGGTTCTGTTTTGTATTCTCAACCCATGATCGGACAACATGGCAAAGTGTTTTCACTCTTTCGCTTTCGTACAATGTTTACGGACAGATCTGAGCGTGGCGCCGAAAAAAGGTTAACGCCGGTGGGCGCGCTCATTCGGGATTTGTCCTTCGACCATTTACCGATGCTGATCAACCTCCTCAAAGGAGATCTGACTCTCGTGGGTCCACGCCCAATGGAAATACAGGCCGTAAATTTCGAAGAAGACCCTATTTGGCAACAGTATTTCCAGGTGAAACCTGGTCTGTTCAATTACGCTGTGTTGAAAATGGGAAAATCCTGGACGCCCAGCCGTGCCAGCAGGCCGAGACTCAATCAGGCGCTGGAACTTGAGTATCGCAAGAAACGTTCATCAATAACAGACTTTCAACTCTTGATCCAGTTCTTAATAGCCTATATCAAAAGCCGGGGGAATGTCAAGGCGAGGGGAACACCCGACTCCGAAACAGAAAGAAAATAGCCGCAATCAGAGGAAGGCGGGCATTCTATTCTTCATCAGCCTGACAAACCCTGCGATCATGGAACGTACTGTGGGGTTTTTGCGTTAAATAGTGCAGATCAAAAAATGAAACTGATAAAATGAAATGTAATCCTTATGCATGTGCAATTGAATAAAAGGGCAAGGTTTTCAATGAAAAAAAATCATAAATTAAAATTAATGGGAACAGCGATGATTTTTCTACTCCTTGGCTGTAATATTTTAGGTGGAGCTCCGGACTCATCTGATGCGGTCATCCAGACCGCTGCGGCTCAAACTTTGCAAGTTATTTTGACACCATCCATTACAGGCACTGTTGAACCAGTTTCATCTCCAATTGCAAACACGCCAGTTGCCTCCGCCACACCAGCCAGTGCTGTCACACTGACACCCACATACTCTGTTCCGATGCTTACGGTGCGTGAGCAGACAAATTGCCGCACCGGTCCCGGGCAGGATTATGAAGTACTCTTCACTTATTTACCGGGCAAAGAATTGGAAATCGTTGGACGATATGATCAGGATAATTATTGGTTGGTCAAATCCGATGAAACCCCAACGGGCACCTGCTGGTTATGGGGAGAATTTGTTGAGGTTACAGGGAGTTATTGGGCTGTTTCAAGCGTAACACCGCCCCCCACATCTACGAAAGCACCACCCCAGGCACCTTCTCTCCAGGAATGGAACTTTGACTGCAGCGGCGGAGCATTGGTCTTCACGATCAGCTGGACCGATCGTGCCACCGATGAAACCGGATATCGTTTCTTCCGTAACGGAGAGGCCGTTGCAGAATTGCCACCAAATTCTACCTCTTATGTAGATACATTCGAATTCACTGCTGGTGAGAGCGTAGATTACTATCTGCAAGTCTACAGCCCGTACGGCTCGGCAAACAGTTCGATCATAAGAGTCACATGTTAATTTACCATACGCACATCATTCAACCTAAGAGACCCTAAAGGTTTTCTCAGCAGAATATGTGCAAAATTCGGCGAGGGATCTCAGCTTGGACTTCGTCTTGGTTTGCAAGCGCAACCTTTAGGGGCCCTATCAATAATGGAGGAGCATATGGCAACAGTCACATCCAAATCTCAGCATGTAAATATTGGGGATACGCGCCTTCACGTTGTGGAGCGTGGAAATGGTTACCCGCTGATCATTCTGCACGGCGGACCGGGGTTGGATCACCATATGTTTGGCGATTATCTAGATCCCCTGGCAGACGAGTTCCGTCTGATCCTTGTTGACCAACGCGCCCAGGGTTTGTCAGAGATGTGCCTTGAAGAACGCTGGTCGCTAAAACAAATGGCGAAGGATGTCGTCTCACTGGCGAATGCGATGGAACTTGACAGATATGCTGTCCTCGGGCATTCG
>DAINRK010000094.1:0-11297 GCA_036741855.1 Anaerolineales bacterium | reverse complement strand
ACCATTGTCTATGATAATGATGAAAACTGGGATGCGCCAGTTCCCCCGCAAGTTGCATTGGCACAATAAATAGTCCAAAGAGGCTAATCAAAAGATCAAAAAAGCAACGTGTTTAGCGTTGCTTTTTTGATTCGGAATGAGCAAACAAGATAACAGGCGGCTCTAAAAAATCCGAATCCATGCTTTGGAAGTTACATCAGGTCATCCCCCACTAGTACTAATGTGCATTGGAAATTTCACAATTGTATATTGCACTTTCGATGAGAAACAATATAATATAAGGACTATAAGATGAATGCTCTTGGATTTAGGTAAGGAGGATCGAATGTTTCAAAAAAGGTCAGAAACGGGTCAAGCGCTAGTTCTCATTGCCTTGGCGGCAGTGGGGCTATTTGGCTTTGCTGCGTTATCAATTGACGGAGGCATGGTTTTTTCCGATAGGCGTCATGCCCAAAACGCTGCAGATACAGCTGCACTGGCCGCTGCTTTAGCGAGAGTCAGAGCCCAAAGCAATCAAGACGCTGCCGCTATTACAGCAGGCGTTGCGCGTGCTTCCAGTAATGGATATGATAATGACACCAACAGCACTGTTGAAGTACATATCTGTGACGAAACAGGCATTACCTGTGAGGGCCTGCCGGCTGGAGCGGATCCTTCAGATTATGTTCAGGTCAAAATTATTTCCATCATTAATACTACTTTTGCGCGCATTGTGGGCAGGCAAACGGTAACGAACATTGTGACCGCTGTTGCCAAAGCCCAGGTCGGTGGTCCCTCACCAGTTTTCGAAGGTTCCGCTCTGGTTGCTTTAAGTCAAACTGACCCTGACGCCGTTGGTGCCGGCGGTAATGTACACCTGGATATTAACAATAGTGGTGTTTTTAGCAACTCGTCAAACAACTGTGCCATGAGCGGGAACGGCAATGTCAGTGTTACTGTAGATACGGCCTATAATGTTGTTGGTGGTCATTGCACAAGTGGACCTGTCAGTTTTGGCGGCGGGCCCATCCAATCAGCGTCTCAAATTGCTTACCCACCTGAACTTGATATCCCCACTCCCGATATAGATTGTGGTACAGTCCCTGGTCATGTCACATCGGATGCAACTCCAAACCACTTTACAATTCATCCGGGTAACTATTCTTCACTTACCCTTAATAATGGAACGTACACCTTTGTCGGGAACGGTTCGTTTTGCTTCAGTGGAAATGTGAGCATTAACGGTAATACTCACGTGATCGCCAATCATGTGGACATCAAGATCACTGCAGGCAGCTTTGATGTCAATGGTAACAGCACATTTGATTGTGATTTCATGCTGGCTTATATGACTGGAACAAGCTCTGGAATGCACTTCAATGGAAACGGTAGCAATACATGCACCAATGTGACATTCTTCGCGGAACACGGAAGTGTGACCTGGAATGGTAATGTGGCCAATACATTTACAGCAACAACAGCTGGCCCTCATGCGGAGGACTATTCCAATTTGTTGATCTATATGCCATATGGAAACACTGCCGATCTTCAAATAAATGGTAATGCAGGGAATACTCTAACGGGCTCGATCATAGCTGTATCTTCCAATGTTACGATTTCCGGCAACAGCGGTACAACCGGTTTTAACAGTAATATCACTGGCTTCACCGTAACGCTGGCTGGTAACAGTAATACTATAATTAACTATCATCCTGAGGATCAATTCATTGTAGTGGATCCCAGCGCGCTTGGATTGACTAAGTAAGAACCAAGTGAAAGAATCACGAGACCAAGTTCGCCCGGTCTCGTGATTTTTTTATCAAAAATTTGCTTTCCAACGCCACCTGTAACCTTTTGTAATCTTTGCGCGTTGACTCTGAGACACCCAGTTCGTATAATTAACGGTGTCCCATATTATATATGTTTGTAAAGCGTTTGTTGATTGATGGGGTAGCCACGCAACAGCATAGAGGAGAATAATATGTTCAGTAAAATACGTTCGTTTTTTCTTTCATTAACAATTATTGCAGTTTTACTCTTTAGCGCGATCGGAACGACAACGGTCTATGCCGATGATGGCACAACAGGAGATTCATCGGTTACACAGGCCAGTGCTGGTGACGACTCTTCGAACAAGGATGAAGGCGCAACTCCTACAGATGGAGCTGGTGATGATGGCTCTGTTAAGGAAACGACCACGGAGGCCCAATCGACTGCTGACCCCGTAGTTTCCATTGATCAAGGCACAGCCACAACCAGCGAGGGCTCCGCGGAAGAAATCAAAACCGATACCACTGTGGCGGATACCAGCGGCATTCTGAAACAAGTTCCTGAAAATACCGCCGTGGCAGTATTGAATTCTGATGGCCAGGCACAGCCTTTGGCAACAGCCGAGGCTGCAGATGCTATTGCCGTAACCAGTGACCCGATTTGGTGCCCGGCGACTCAGACAACACCTACTCCCGGCGCAAATGGGTGTACAACATCATTTACGAGTTTCACTGCCCTATTAAATGAACTCTCGAACAATCCGACCTTGTATCAAGGCGCAGGCACCATCTACGTTGAGCAGGGCAACTATGGCGGGGGTGAGTCGACAATCGACTTCAATTCTTTCAATTTGAGCAATATCAGTAGTTCTGCTCTCACAATCCAAGGTGGTTGGAATCCGGCAACAGGTAGTATTCCCGCAACCGGTGATACTACCACCACCAGTAACTTCAATGTGCCAATTATCATTGGTTCAAGTGCCAATCCCTGGGGTGGTTCATTGACAATTGATAATATCGTCGTTTCAGATACTTCCGCGACGGGTCTCACAGTCTACGCAAACGGAAATGTAACCATAACCGATTCAAGCTTCCAGCGTAATCGGGACTCAGGCGCGGTTGTTAGGGCTGGAGGAAATGTAGCTATTCAGAACGGTCACTTCGATAACCCAGGTACAAACAGGTTGCAACGCGCAGGATTGGACATCGATAGTGGTGGCTCTGTCTCGCTTCTGGATGTGATTGCTGATGGGAATCGTGAAGTGGGCGCAACTATCGTGGCCAACGGCAGAGTTTCCATAGGCGCCAGTTTCATTGGTGCTACGTCTTTCTCAGGGACAAAATCCACAACTACTACGTCCTGCCCGGGCAGCTCGAGCCAGTTCTGTGGGTTTGGCTTGCAGGTTACGACACCCGATTCGATCGACCTGCAGGGTGTGTATGGAAATGACAATTTCTTGTGGGGAGCCAATCTTAATGCGGGCCAGGATGTCAACATTGTTGACAGCGTCTTTAACGCGAATTCCACAGGAGTGCCAACATTTATCGATGACACGGGCATCTTCATTACAGCAGGTGGTAATGTCTCACTAAATAATGTTACAGCGAACGATAACCGCCTTTTTGGTGCGAGCATCGATGCGGGCGGAAATGTTTCCGTCAACAATAGCAATTTCCTGAGCAATAATGGCGTTACGGTTTCAGGCAGCGGCACTACCCAATATGATGGCATAGGTCTGCAAATAAATTCAACTGCGGGAGGCATCTTTATCAACAACACCAACGCCACCGGGAATTCACTCTTTGGGGCAAACTTGAATGCTGCTGGAGATGTGGCTATCGCCAATAGTATCTTCAGTAACACAACAACCAGTGACGCCACAGCTCCATTGGGCGTGGGCCTGTCGATTGTGAGCGGGCAGAATGTGTTTATTGATACGGTAACACTGGATGGGAATCAGGTAAATGGTGCAACAATTCAAGCTACGGCTGATGTATTCCTGGACTTCGTTACAGCTACCAATAATGGTGCGAACGGCGTGGAGGTGGATGCAGCCTGTACACACCTTAATGGCGGCACCTTCTCTGGCAACGGACAGTATGGCTTAAGTCTCGTCAATCCTACGCTCGATCAGGTTAGTCCACCGGTATTTTCTGGCAATGGACTCGGTGATATTTTCCCAGTGGCTCCAGGCACTTGTCCTGTTGCTGTTGTCGGCGGAAATACAGGCGGGAGCACTGGGAATGCTTCGTCTGGCACAACTATCTTGACCACAATGAATGCCAACAACTCAATATCGAAGGGCCTGGGCCTAGTCAATAACGGAACTATATCTCTCAATAATCTGTTCGCAGGTAACTATCAATTGCTTGGTGTAAGCACTTCATTATCTGGAAAAGTCACCACCCTTGGAATCTTTACAGGAAGGTATGCTTATATACATTCTCCTAAAGGGCTCCAGATTGTTATCCTGTCACAACCAGCAATCTTCAGTGGTATCTGGTCGAGTAACGGATCCTGAGTTCCAAATCGCTGAAACAATTACTGAAGATTCCAATCTCATGTAACGATCACAAAAATTCCTTTGTAATCTCTGCTACAATTGCGAAACGGCTTCACGCCGTTTCGCAATTTTTAAAGGAAAGAAACTCTTATGAAAAATTATTTGTTGTTTTTCCTTCCATCAACCCTAGTTTTGACAGTGCTTATAGGTGGATGCGGAAATGTTCAGACGCCGTTCCCAACTGCAACGGAACAGCCAGCAACTTCAACTCCAACCATCACAATAACGCCTGACCTATGCGCGTCCGAAAATCTCCAGGCGGAAGTTGACAAAGTTCATCGTCATATGCGCGAGTTTGATGATGCGTCTATCCTGGCATCCAGCACGCCGCGCGACCAATTAAGTGGTGCCGTAGCGGATCTGCAAAAAATCCGGCGCGAGGCAGAGGATGAGAAAATCCCGTCCTGCCTAGCGGACTTGAAAAAGTATCAAATCCAACACATGAATTCAGTGATAGATACTCTGATCGCTTTCATTGGCGGCAACAGTGATCAAGCAGTTCTCGATCTAGGAATTTCCCTTGCACGCCAGCAACACGACCAATATACGCTCGAACTGGCCCGAATTCTGGGGATTACCATCGTGCCCGCAACTGCAGTCATTCTGCCAACGCAAACCCCAACTCCTTAGACCAAAAGAATGGACTCAATTCCCTCTCTGAGGATTAAAAAAACCACACTGGCTAAGCGTGGTTTTTTCTTAATTTGAAACTGACCCTTACTCCTTCGGGATCATAATCCAAAGAAGCAAATACACGAGAATGCCAGGTACGCCACCCGGGATTAACGCGATGAGGAACGCCAGCCTGAACCAGAAGGCACTAATGCCAAAGAACTCGGCAAGCCCTCCACAGACTCCGGCGATCATGCTATTGGTCCGTGAACGACGAAGGGATCTTTTTTGCTGTGTAGTCATTTTTTTATACTCCTATTTTTTTACAAGTTCAATACTATTTACGCAGCTTTCTCAGAAAAGTAGCAGGAATTAAGTGTTCCGCACATATTTTTCGAACCAGGACAGGGTCCTCTCCCAGGCATCTTTGGCCGCTTCCGCGTTGTAGCGCGTACCGGTATCATTGTGAAAGGCATGATCCGCATTAGAATAAATCATTTTCTCGTAAAACTTGCCGTTGGCTGCCATCGCCTCCTCGATCTGAGGAATGCCGCCATTAATACGGCTATCCAATTCACCGTAAATTGCCAGCACCGCAGCGTGGATATTCGGGACGTCCTCCACTGGAGGATGTGGACCATAGAACGGGACAGCTGCCAATAGCTCTGGCATCTGTGTTGCAACGCGCCACGTAACGCCACCACCAAAACAAAAACCGGTCATGCCAACCTTCTCTGCATCTGCAAAGGATAAATGCTTCAGATACTGCCAGCCACTCTTAAAATCTTCAACGAATTGATCAGGCGGAATGTTACCCAGGGCACCTGGCACATTCCCTTCCCCCACTGCAGCGCTTCCTCCCTGACGCGACAACAAATCTACCGCCAGACCAACATAGCCCGCCTTTGACAATCGCCGCGTGACATCTTGAATATGCGGTGTGAGACCGCGGTTCTCGTGACAAACCAAAATGACTGGCGCCAGCTCCCCGCTGGATGGTTGCGCCAAATAACCGATCAAAGATGTACCATCAGCCGCTGGAAATTGTATTTCGCTTGCGATTATGGCAGGGTCATCTGGCATGACCGTCCCGTATGCAGGCGCAGGCACGGAGACACCGCTGGTGGCGGCAGGTTGAATCGTGGATGGGATAGCCGGTCCGTCTGTTGGAGCGGTAACTGTCTCCTCTGGCGGTGCACATGCAGCTAAAATGGAATTTGCCGCGATCAGACTGCCAGTCACAGATGCGATCAATTTCAATGCATCGCGGCGTGAAAGTCTGCCTTCTTCATAGTCCTCTGCAAATTCTTCTGCCAGGTAACGTTGGAAAAGATTCATTTTGTCTCCTCTAAGGTGAAATGTATGAAGTAAATTTGATCCCATCCATCCACGGCAGTCAGACACTTTAAATTTAGCTAGTGAAGCAGATTTCGTCAAGCCTGTTCGCGAATGACTAATACTGGACTCACAAGTAAAATAACGACATGATTTATTCAAACACTCCACGAAAAGAAGCCCTAAAATCAGTCGCTAATACGGCCCAACTTCCATTTTGGCTTGATGACCCAGCGCGACCTGCACCTGAAGCTGCTCTCGCTAAGGATGTTTCGACCGACCTTTTAATTATTGGTGCGGGGTTTACTGGTTTATGGACTGCGTTACTTGCGAAAGAAGAAGCTCCATCACGGGATGTAGTCATCCTTGAGGCGACGCAGGTGGCCCAAGGAGCCACAGGCCGAAATGGCGGGTTTATGGATTCGTCCATTACACACGGTTTTCAAAATGGACTTTCCCGCTGGCCTGATGAACTGCCGGTTTTGCTGGCACTGGGTATTGCAAATTTAAATGAAATAGAAGCAACTATCGCTCGCCTTAGCATCGATTGTGATTACCGTCGTACAGGTGATATTGATATGGCAACACAGGCACATCAAATGGAAGAGTTGAAGGATGTACTCGAAATCGCTGCGCCGTACCAAACCAATTTTCAATTTCTAGATCGCGATCAGGTGCAGGCTGTTGTAAAATCGCCCATCTTTATTGCGGGACTCAAACGTCCCGACTCTTCGCTAGTCAATCCCGCACATCTTGCGTGGGGATTGCGCAGAGCCTGTCTCAACCTTGGTGTGAAGCTATATGAAAACAGCCCGGTCAAAAAACTGGAAGAAGAAAATAAATTTGTTCGTGCCTACACGGAACATGGACACGTACGCGCCTCACGGGTTGCACTTGCAACCAATGCCTTCCCACCCCTGTTGAAACGTATCTCGTTTTATGTCATTCCTGTATACGATTATGCCCTGATGACAGAACCACTAACTCCCGAACAGCGCGCTTCCATTGGATGGTATGGGCGTGAAGGCATCAGCGATGCGAGCAGGCAATTCCATTACACGCGAACAACTGCGGATGGCCGCATCCTTTGGGGTGGATATGACGCGGTTTATTACTGGAACAACGGCTTTGGCCCTCATCTTGAAACCTCCCCGATCATGTTTGCACGATTGGCGGAACACTTCTTCCAGACCTTCCCGCAACTTGAAGGGCTTCGTTTCTCTCATGCATGGGGCGGAGCAATTGATACGTGTTCCCGTTTCAGTCCTTTTTGGGGAACAGCTCATCATGGAAAAACGGCTTATGTCATGGGATATACAGGAATGGGTGTGGGAGCGACTCGGTTTGGAGCAGGCGTCATGCTCGATATTCTCGATAAGAAAAAAACAGAGCGCACAGAACTTGAATTTGTTCGGACCAAACCACTTCCATTTCCACCTGAGCCCCTGCGATCTCTTGGCATCAACCTTACACGATGGGCTATGGATCAGGTAGATAGAAACCAGGGACGCGAGAATCTATGGCTTCGAGCCATGAATTGGCTGGGACTGGGATTTGATAGTTAATTTCAAAGACCCTAAAGTATTTGATATCCGCCCAGGTTTGTAGGTCAACGCAAACACACAGGACAAACTTCCCTCGCGGCCAATCTTCGTCAACTGCTCTGCTGACTGCTCCATAAGGTTTTCAAGCAGCGCCGCATCCATCACACACAATTGAGGATGCTTCGCAATAATTGACGCATACGGGCAATGTCCAAAAATAATCCTTGGTCCGCTTGGACCAGCTTCCCATCGTGCGTGATAATTCATTTGATTCAACGTTTCGACGACAAGATTTAATCTTTTTGCAACAGGCTGACCCGCAAAATCGGACTCGCCAACAATACGCTCCGCCAACGCATCCATTCGAACCGTAGAGCCCGCCACCGCAAAAAGGGCTTCTGACAACATTGACAAATTATCTCCCAAAACAGTTCTCGGAAGGTAGTACACCTTCTCCGGCCTACCTCTCCCCTCATGTGTTCCTGACGATAACACCTCCAGCCGTCCATCGGAAACCAAGACACGTAGATGATGTCTTACATTTGCAGCCGACATCCTCAACGCGCGCGAAATTTCGCGCGCGGATGCGCTATGTGTTTTGTTCAAGTATGCCATAACCTTGTGTCGGGATGTTTTCACAAATTTATTATATCCGTTTTCCTATTTTTGTAAAAATATGTTTGCATAATTAAATTTGACTTTCTTGTTGCAGGTGCTATAATCTGATTTAGTTGTGACATTTCGCACATCAGGTCAAATTGATTCTTCTCCCAAAGAAGGTAAAGCGATGGAATTCCAAAACTACATCGACGGTAAGTGGGTCAAAGGAAGAAGCACATTTCAGACGATCAATCCAGCCAATGAGGAATTAGTAGCAGATATTGCCCAGGCAGATATCGCCGATGTAAACGCTGCTGTTGAAGCGGCAATGGAGGCATTCAAATCCTGGCGACTCGTCCCTGCCCCACTCCGCGGGGAAATGCTCTATAAAGTGGGAGACATTCTCAAACAGAAAAAAGAAGAACTTTCTCAACTGCTCACACGTGATATGGGCAAGGTGATCGCAGAGGCCCGTGGCGATGTGCAGGAAGCCATAGATATGGCATATTACATGGGCGGCGAAGGGCGCCGCTTACTTGGATACACTGCACCTGTTGAAATGCCCAATAAATTCGGAATGGCTGTCCGCGACCCCGCGGGCATTGTTGGATTAATTACGCCCTGGAATTTCCCAATCGCTGTCCCATCATGGAAACTCTTCCCCGCCTTGGTTGCAGGCAATACGATCATTTGGAAACCCTCGCCAGAGACACCTGCTATCTCTGCAGCATTCGTGAAGGTATTTGAAGAAGCAGGCTTGCCGCCCGGTGTGTTCAACCTCATCATGGCTCCGGGAGCGGAAGTGGGTAAGGCGCTCGTTGAACATCCCGAGGTGCGCGTGCTTTCGTTTACAGGCTCCACCACAACTGGCCGCGCAATTGCTCAATCCGCGGCAAAGTTAAACAAAAAACTATCGCTCGAAATGGGCGGCAAGAACGCGATAATTGTCATGGACGATGCCAACGTCGAACTTGTCACGGATGCCACTCTTTGGGCATCCTTCGGCACAAGCGGACAGCGTTGTACTGCTGCAAGCCGATTGATCGCGCAAAAAGGAATCGTTAGCAAAGTTAAAGAGTCTTTGGTTGAAAGAACAAAGGAATTAAGGCTGGGCGATGGACTTGATCCAAAGGTAGATGTCGGTCCTGTCATCAACAAAGCTGCGTTAGACAGAATTCATAACTACGTGCAAATCGGACAAAAAGAGGGCGCTCGGGCACTGGTCGGGGCGTCGGTGGCGGATATTAACGGAAAAGGTTTCTTCTACAACCCAACCCTGTTCGATGGAGTCCACCCCGGATCCACTCTGGAAGCGGAAGAGATTTTTGGTCCTGTGCTTTCGATCATCGAGGTCAATTCGCTCGAAGAAGCTATAGAAGTCAACAATCGTTCACAATATGGGCTATCAACATCCATTTTTACACAAGATGTAAATCGCGCTTTTACTGCGATGCGCGATATCGCAACAGGATTGGTTTACATCAATCACGGAACAACCGGTGCTGAAATCCAATTCCCGTTTGGTGGAGTGCGCGGAACAGGCAATGGACACCGCGAAGCTGGACAGGCCGCACTTGAAGTCTTCACCGAATGGAAATCCATCTACGTGGATTATTCAGGCAAACTACAACGGGCACAGATCGATAATCGAGATGAGTAATGACTCTCAATTGGGAATCCACGTATGCAATTGCTTTAGAGTTGCGCAGGCAGCACCCTGAAGCAAATATAGAAAATGTAACACTGGGTCAGATTTATGACTGGACCATAAAACTTTCAGAATTTGAGGATGACCCATCGCTTGCGAATGACGAAATCCTTTACGCGATCTATCAGGATTGGTTCGAGGAGAACATCCATGGACAATGAAAAACTCAGTTTACCTGAATATGACATTCCGCACGATTTGGAACATGCGATTGCCGTCACGACGCTGGACCGCCTCTACAACTGGGGTAGGCGTTCGTCCGTCTGGCCACTGATGTTTGGTCTCGCGTGTTGCGCGATCGAAATGATTGCTGCGCAAACCGCCCGTTACGACATGGCGCGCTTCGGCATGGAAGTCATGCGCCCCACCCCGCGCCAGGCCGACCTATTGCTCGTTTCTGGCACAGTCACAAAGAAAATGGTTCCTGCCATTGTGCGGCTTTACAACCAGATGCCTGAGCCAAAATATGTTGTAGCCATGGGCGCGTGCGCGTCGGGAGGCGGTCCGTTCAAAGAGGGATACAACGTAGTGGCGGGCATTGATAAATTTCTGCCTGTGGACGTGTATATCCCTGGTTGTCCTCCAACTCCACAAGCGCTCATCGCGGGCATGATCAAACTGCAAGAGAAAATTGACAAACAAAGCATCAAGAGAGCCCTCTGGTACAACAAGAAAAAACAGGATTCCAATTACGTGCCAGTTCCGATTCTTGGACCCGATTTGATTGACCCGCGACGGAATGCGGAGATCAAAGCCGCTGCCGCAAAAAGGGAGAATGAAGGATGACCACCCCGGCTCTTACTTCGACAGTTGATCTGGCCGCGCGTTTCCCTGGCGTTGTCTCCCCTGATGCGCGTCCGGGTTTTAACGGCTTCATCGTGGAAAAAGAATCCCTGATTGAAGTCGCGACCGCCATCCGCGATGAAATGGGATTTGATTTACTCACCGCCGTCACTGGCGTTGACTATCTTCCTGAAAACAAAATGGAAGTGGTCTATTGCGCCTACAAAACTATAGGTGGGCCCGGCTTGATATTCAAAGTACAAGTCCCGCGCGTTGACCCGGTTGAAGTCCCTTCGTTGATTCATCTTTGGCCGGGCGTGGATTTGCAGGAACGTGAAGCATGGGACCTAATGGGTATCAAGTTTACAGGTCATCCCGATTTGCGCCGCATTCTGATGTGGGA
>DAINRK010000093.1:2418-11307 GCA_036741855.1 Anaerolineales bacterium | reverse complement strand
GTGAATATGATCGAAGCAGGCTGGGATCTGGCGATCGGCCATGGAAACGGTCCGCAGGTTGGGTTTATCCTGAGGCGTTCCGAGATTGCCGCCAAAGTGGAAGGCATGCACGAGGTCCCGCTGGATGTCTGCGGCGCAGACTCGCAAGGCGCGATTGGCTATGAGTTTCAGCAGGCTTTGCAAAACGAGTTCCATAAACGGGATATCAAAAAGAAAGCCTGTACAGTTGTCACACAAGTGCTCGTTGATCAAAGTGATCCGGCCTTTCAAAAGCCGACCAAGCCAATTGGCAGTTTTATGGATGAGGCGGAAGCGAGGAAACGCGAAAAGGAGATGGGTTGGTCTGTCGTCGAGGATGCTGGCCGCGGCTGGAGGAGAGTCGTTCCCTCACCCTTGCCGAAGGAAATTGTCGAGTTTGATGCAGTCAAATTGCTTCTGGACGCGGGCCAAACTGTCATCACAGTGGGCGGTGGCGGAATCCCGGTTGTGGATACTGGAAACGGTGAATTAAAGGGGATTGCCGCAGTAATTGATAAAGACTTCGCTTCCTCTCTTTTGGCCCGTTCACTCAAGGCCGATATGTTCCTGATTGCCACTGCAGTGGAAAAAGTTGCTATCAACTTCGGCAAACCGGACCAAAAGTGGTTGGATAAAATGACGCTTGCCGAAGCCAAAGCTTATCTAGCAGAGGGCATCCATTTTGCAAAAGGTTCCATGGCTCCAAAGATCCAGGCAGCCATCTCGTATCTCGAAAATGGAGGCAAGCAAGCGCTGATCACCAACCCGGAAAATATCGGTCGCGCTCTAAAAGGTGAAACAGGCACGTGGATTTCAGGGTAGAGGATGCGAATAACTGGTCATCTTGCTGACCAGCTATTTTTTTATCCCTTTTGCTTGACATGCATATATCAAGCCATTAATATTGGCGTCTTATGTCTTTAACTCCGCGCGTCCTTCTCAGCATTGATTACGAGCCGGTCTTCGCGCTCTTTCGGCATTACGATAACCTGACCGATCCAAATCGTCGCCGCGAGTTGGATGGGGGATTTACCTTGCGTGCCATCGATGCCATTCTTGAACAGATGAAAGATTCGAAGGCGAGCATTTATCTTGTCGGTGAAATTGTGGACTGGTATCCTGAAGTCCCTCAAAAAGTCGTTTCTGCGGGGCATGAACTTGGTTTGCACTGTCATATCCATCGCCCACTGGTGAACGTGAACGAACTGGCCGAGGATGTCCGCGCTTCAGCTGCCTGGTGCAAACAATATGATGTGCGCGGATATCGTGCCCCAATGATTGGAATCCGTGAAGCAGCTTATCATTTGTTGGGAAAAGCAGGATTTTTATATAGTTCATCCATCTATGCACCTGCTGGAACGTTGTTGAAAAAAGGGATGGTTTGGGAAATTCCTGTGAGCACATTCCAACTGCGCGAAGCGAACGGAAAGTACATTGCGCCTCGCGACTTCTCGCCGAAATTGCTTCTCGGTGGAGAGATACCTTATGGTTCCAGCTTTAGTATTGGATTACTGGGACATAGAATTCTCAAGATCATTGAGGGGGAACTGAAGCGCGGATATAGCCCTGTCATCATCTTGCATCCGTACGAACTGGTGAATCCTGGTTCTTCTTCACGCCTCACGCGGGACTTGATCCGAAATCCGTTATTTCTTCCTTTTCTTCGAGATAAGTCTGCTTTCCTTGCGGACCTTCTACGAAATTTCCCTGTTTCCCCGCTTGGCACATACCTTGATGAGACCTTGAAGGTTTTGGATGCTTAATGAGTTCATCATCGTCTCGTCAAGTCCGCATACTTCAGGAGAAAGAATCAATAGTATTGCCTGAATCTCTTTCAAATTCAGCAGGCTTTACAGGGCTGGATTCCTGGACATCGTTTGTGCACAAGGTTTACGATTTTCCTGTATATCGAATTGTTGCGCAATCAAATAATGAAATCGATGGCTGGCTCGCGCTGGTGTACGTCAAGCATCCCATCTTTGGAAATTATCTCACTACATCTCCTTTCGGGTCCTATGGTGGCTTTGCCTATTCATCCATTCCTTCACGCGATACCTTACTCGAAAAGGCTCAGGCGCTGGCGGTGGAATTAGGAGTGGAATATGTCAACGTCCGATTTGAAGCGGTACAGGAATCTTCGCCCAATGGCTGGATACAACATCCGGTTTATGCTACATATCGCGTAGACCTTTCATCAGATCTTGAACAGTTGATGAGCAAGTACAGTTCCGACCATCGCAATCATATTCGCAAATCCTTAAGGAAAGGATTCTCAATAAAGTTTGGACATCTCGATTTGCTCGATCATGTTTATGAAGGACTTACGCGTAGTATGCACGAACTGGGTTCACCGTATCACAATAAAGGGTATTTGCGTGCTATGGCAGAGTCGTTGGGTGATATGTTGGAATTTGCTGTAATGTATAGCGCTAGCGGTGAATTTTGTGGAGCAGGCGTTTTCATATTTCAAGATGATGTAGTAACGAACCTGCATGCAAATATATTGCAGCGTTTCCGCTCAGATTATGCAGGCGAATTTTTATATTGGTCTGTGATTGAGCGTTATGGGCGAAGAGGTTTCAAGGTATTCGATCTCGGGCGAAGTTTGATTGGTTCAGGAAACGAGACCTTCAAAATGAAATGGAGACCTCGCAAGCAATTGCTAGCATACTGGTACGCTCTCATGCCGGGTCATACCCTTCCTGAATTGAACCAAAAGAATCCCAAATTTCAAATTGCGATTTGGCTTTGGAAGCATTTGCCTTCATTTGTAGTGCGTCCTCTTGGCCCATTTCTCATTAAGGGTTTGGCCTGAGCTTATGGATGTTGAACTGATCCCACTCTCTCACCTCACTGAAACTGATGTTAAGCGTTTGGCAGTACTCCACCACTCAGTGATGCATACCCTTTTATCGGACTTGGGTCTTCCAATCGTTTTACGATACTATCAGATTGCGCGTAGCGACGCCGCCGTGCTTGGCATATGCGCGCTGAATTCTTCTAATGAAGTAGTAGGGTGGGCGATAGGTTCTCCTCACCCTGATAAAATCAACTCGCGTCTTCGAACGCCATTTGTTTGGTTTTTGATGCAATTGTTCCGACTTGTTTTTGCACGACCATTTGTATTGTGGCAGCTAGTTTCTTCAGTGGTCTCCTCATCCACTGAAATAGAAATGAAAAGAGATTCGATTGAGTTAACATACATTGGCGTTGCATTGAATCACAGAAGCATAGGATTGGGCAAAGATTTATTGAACGCATTTATCGAAAAATGTCGAGAAAAAGGCTATCAATCTATTTTTTTGAGTGTTGAAACTGATAATAAACCTGCGATTGCCTTGTATGAGAAATTAGGCTTCAAGATTATTAAGACTTATTCTGAGGGTCGTTATCAACGCCGCCGTATGGAACTGATTTTAGAATGAACGCCTACTGGGAAAAGGTCAAAGCCAAATTGGTATCGCCGCACAGTGTGCCAATTGTCTTATTCATTGTGGCTTTCCTGACGTACGGATTATTTTTCTGGGAACGCGGCTTTTACTGGGACGAGGCGCCCTGGACGTGGATTTATTATCGTCTTGGTCCTGATGCCCTGACTAAAACCTTTTCTACCAGCCGTCCTTTTTGGGGGATGATCTACCAGATCACTATGCCATTGTTAGGTCCTTATCCCTGGCGCTGGCAGTTGTTGATGGTCATCATGCGCTGGCTGACGGCAGTTCTAGTTTGGCTGTTACTCCGGCAGGTGTGGCAAAAGGACGAGCGTCCCGCGTTGTGGGTGAGTCTTTTGTTCCTCGTGTATCCGGGGCTGGGACAGAACTTTATATCTCTGATGTACACCCATTTTTACATCGTTCTCAATTGTTTTTTACTTTCACTTTACTTGTCTGTCCTTGCAGTAAAGCAGCCTTACCGCCGAATACCATTGACTATTGCTGCGTTAACACTCTCGGTTGTCAACCTGCTGACAATGGAATACTTTTACTTCATGGAATTCCTTCGGGTGATATTGTTTTGGATTATCCTGGATGGAGTATGGAAACAAAAAATTCGTCGTGTGATGGTTCTCTACCTTCCATATTTTGGCGTCATAGTTGGCGTCACAGTTTGGCGTTTGTTCTTTTTTGAAAATCAAAATGCGAGTTATAGCTATGTCACGCTTGATTTGATTCGCCAGAATCCACTGCTGGGGATAGCGACTCTCTTCCGAAATATCCTTCAATCTTTTTGGGAAACGGTACCTCACGCGTGGGCCTTTCCATTTAAGCCGACCAATGCAGGTGAACTTGGCTCAAGAGTAAGCATACTGGCCACAGCACTCGTATTATTGACCGCTCCATTGATTGGCATTTATTTGTATTATTTCCACAAGCCGGGACAAGCCGAACGACATTGGATAAGAGAGATATTCCTTCTTGGATTCTTCGCCTGGCTATTCGCAGGCCTTACTTTCTGGCTTGTGGGCATTGAGCCGCAACTGCATTTTTCGGCAGACCGTTTCACGTTGCCTTTTATGCTTGGGTCGAGTCTCATCATGGCGGGCCTCATCGGTTTGTTGCATTCGAGACCTATCTTGCCGTATGGGCTGTTATCTTTATTGATTGCCTTTTCAATCGGGAAGCAATTCGAAACCAATGTTGCTTACGTCCGTGATTGGGATGTGCATCACAATTTGTTCTGGCAGATGAGCTGGCGCATCCCTGCCCTTGAGAGAAATACGACAATTCTTACGAATGACCTGCCAGTGACCTATTTCAGCGACAACTCTCTTTCCGGACCTTTGAATTGGATCTATGGCCGCCCGGGAGAGATGGATCACATCCTGTATTTTGCCTCAGTGCGGATCAATCGCGGCTTACCAGATCTGAGGCCTGGTCTCCCTGTCGAACAGAATTATCTCGCGCGGACGTTTTATGGCAACACGTCGAAAATGGTTGTCATCGATTTTTCACCACCCGGATGTTTACGCGTGTTGGATCCATTGATTGATTCTGAAAACAGGCTGCTTCAACCACTTCTGCGCGACGCAGCAGTGCTGAGCAATACAGAAATGATCAAAAGTGATTATTCGGCGACCTTGCCTGCGTCGCTTTTTGCATCTGAACCCGCTCATGGGTGGTGTTATTATTTCGAGAAGGCAGATCTAGCCCGCCAAATTGGCGATTGGGATGAAGTCGTAAAATTGGGTGACAAGGCTTTCAATCTCAATGATTCTCCGAATAACCCCGTTGAAAGATTTGTATTCATCGAAGGGTATGCTCATGCGAGGGAGTGGAAGCGCGCGGTAGAATTGTCGAAAGTATCCTATCGAGTGTCAAAAGATTTCGTCGGGCCATTGTTGTGTCGGCTTTGGAAACGCATTGAAACGGAAACAACTGACGGTCCAGAAAGAGGCGAAGCAGTAACTGAAATCCGCGATATGATTTCATGCAAATGAGAAATCCACTTGATTTAATATGGTGGTTTGCTCTACAATGTGCACATAATCAACGCCGAATAAAATATAATCGTAAGAACCTTGAAAGGAGGCTGTCCTACGTAAATAAGATTGCCTGCAGTTTGTATTGACTTAATTCAATCACGAAAAAGAGGAGTAGAAATGCGTAAATCACTTTTGCAAGTTTTCCTGGTGCTGACAGTTCTATCACTGGTTTTGTCTGCATGTGGTGGAGCAGCAGCTCCTGCAACTGAAGAAGTTGGGGGCTTTCAAATTCCTGCTGTTGAAGATGGCAAGTTCAATGTAGCAATGGTATTGATCGGTCCACATGATGATGGCGGCTGGTCACAGGCGCATTATGAGGGACTTCTCGACGTTGAAAAGACCGTGCCCAATACGCATGTTGCCTATATCGAAAATGTGCCGGAAGGTGCCGACTCAGAACAAGTCTTCCGCGCGCTGGCACGCAAGGGTTTCGATCTGATCTTCGGAACGTCGTTCGGTTTCATGGACCCCATGGAAACAGTTGCAGGTGAGTTCCCCGATCAGACGTTTATCCATATCAGCGGTTTCAAGAGCAACAATGCGAATTTCGGTAACCTATTCGGCGCGATGGAAGATATGAAGTACCTGGCGGGGATGCTGGCTGGGTCACGTGCCAAAATGGATGGCAATCCCAAACTTGGTTATATGGCGACGTTCCCCATCCCTGAGGAATTACGTTTGGGCAACGCGTTTATGCTGGGTGCCAAACAAACCTGCTCTGAGTGTACAATGGATGTTCGCTGGATCAACACCTGGCATGACCCCGTGCTTGAAAAGGAAGGCTCCGCTTCCTTGTTCGATGCTGGCGCCCAGGTCGTTCTCACAGGTGCAGATACACCGGCCGTCGCGGATGTTGCACAGGAAAAGGGTAAATGGGGCATTACATATGATTATGTTGGTTCCTGCAAAGTAGATCAGTGTCTTACAGCCATCTATTGGAACTGGGGGCCCATCTATTCAAAGATTACTCAAGGCACAATTGACGGAACTTACAAGCCAGGCTTCGATTATTTCGATGCAGATAGTGGCAGCCTTGGCATTTACGGCTTTATGGAAGGCCAGTCGCTGACCAAAGGCGTATCTGAATTGCCGGCTGAAGATATTCAACTGGTAAAGGACACGTTGGCCAAGATGCTGGCTGGGGAGTTCACCCGCTTCGATGTGTTCGCTGGCCCGATCATGGACAATCAGGGCAATGAAGTACTTGCTGCAGGCGAAAAACTGGAGCAGATTGACATAGACTGCTTCGCTGGTGGCGATGTGCCCTGCAAGACCGGCATGTATTGGTGGGCTGATGGCATCACTGCTGAACTGCCGAAACTTGGCGGGTAATAAGTGAAGCAAGATTGGGGCAGGGCTCTCTGAGAGAGTTCTGCCCTATTTTTGTATAATGCATCAAAGACCCTAAAGGGTTTCGCCATAAATAATTGGCTAGACGGAACTTATTAGTTTGCAATTTCACTTATCTGGCAAAGAAACCTTTAGGGTCTCCTTGCGATAGGAGGCACGTAGTGAACGAATCAACACCCTCCGATTTGATTGTTGAAATGCGTGGCATTGTCAAGCGATTCCCTGGTGTACTTGCCAATGACCACGTTGACTTTGAGTTGCGCGCTGGGGAGATCCATGCTTTGCTTGGGGAAAATGGAGCAGGTAAGAGTACGCTAATGAGTGTGCTTGCTGGTCTATATAAACAGGATGCTGGAATTATTAAAGTTAAAGGCAACACAGTGGAATTTTCTTCCCCGCGGGATGCCATCACTGCAGGGATTGGAATGGTGCATCAGCATTTCATGTTGGTTCCATCGCAGACAGTGACTGAAAATATTTTGCTTGGCCTTGGAGAGCCACGTTTTTTCATGCGCTTGAATGAATACGACAAAAAAATTGCGGACCTCGGCGATAGGTTTGGTCTGAAAGTTGATCCGCGCGCGAAGATATGGCAACTGTCTGTTGGCGAACAGCAACGTGTGGAATTATTGAAGATGCTTTATCGTGGTGCAGATGTGCTGGTGATGGATGAGCCGACGGCTGTCCTTGCGCCACAGGAAATCGAGGGGTTATTTGATACCCTGCGTTCGATGGTCAAACAGGGTAAGTCTGTAATTTTCATCAGTCATAAATTACAGGAGGTCACTGCAATTGCCGATCGGGTCAGCGTGTTGCGCCGCGGCAAGGCAACCGCTTCTGGTGTATCCGCAAAAGGTGTGACGCGTCAGGAACTGGCGCGCTTGATGGTTGGCCGTGAAGTCGTATTCTTTGTGGATAAAAAACCTAGAAAAGCAGGCGATCTGGTCCTGGATGTGAAAGACGTCCACGCGGGAAATGACAAAGGCCTGCCAGCCTTGCGCGGACTTTCGCTTAACGTGCGCGCGGGAGAAATTGTAGGTGTGGCAGGTGTGGCTGGAAATGGACAAAACGAATTATCCCAAGTTATTACAGGTCTGCGGAAATGCAAGCAGGGTGAAGTGACCTTAAATGGCGCCATCGTTAGCAACCGGGATACTTTATATGGCATTCAACATGGCATGTCTTACGTTCCTGAGGATCGCACGCACGTGGGCAGCGCCCCCAATTTGAGCGTGACTGATAACGTCATCATGAAAAATTATCGCAAGCCGCCGATTGCAAAAGGCAATCTTTTGGATATGACTGCCGCGACGAATTTTGCAAAAGATCTTAAGCAGGCATACGACATTATCGTGCCTACGGTTGAAACGCCCGTCCGGCTCTTATCAGGTGGGAACTTGCAACGCGTGATCCTTGCACGTGAAATATCAGGGAAACCAAACTTCATGGTTGCGGTCCAACCTACCCGCGGGTTGGATGTGGGTGCGATTGAAGGAGTCCACCGTTTGTTACTGACTCAGCGCGAGGCAGGTGCGGCTGTGTTGTTGATCTCGGAAGAGTTGGAAGAACTATTGTCTCTAAGTGATCGCGTCTACGTGATTTACGAGGGGAAAATCATGGGTGAGGTGAAGGTCGAATCAGCGGAACCAGACCAAAGCTTGATCGAGGCGATTGGGCTGATGATGACCGGCACACCGTTCGACCAAATCAACACGGAGGGAGTCGTAGCTCATGACTGAATCTACATCCGCTTTACCAAGGCGACGAACATCCTATCGAATCAAAATCGAGCCGCGGCTCGATCAGCCACCTGCATGGTTTCCTGCCGCGATTTCAGTCAGTGCAATAATCGTCGCGTTGATACTTGGCGGTATAGTCATCGCGAGCGTGGGAGGTAATCCGTTTCTTTCATACGCTCATATTGCACGCGCGTCGTTTGGTGATGTCGGAGTCTTATCCGATACGATTGTAAAAGCGACGCCAATTCTTCTTGCTGCACTGGCTTGTTCTATTGCGTTTCGGATGAAGTTATGGAACAT
>DAINRK010000093.1:0-2408 GCA_036741855.1 Anaerolineales bacterium | reverse complement strand
TCGGCGCGGAGGGGCAGTTCATTATGGGCGCGTTTGGCGCGAGCGCGATTGTGTTGGCTCCTGTTTTGCCTGCAGAAACTTCCCGTTGGCTCTTTATTCCCGTAATGGCAATCGCAGGGATGGCGGCGGGCGCGATTTGGGGATTTATCCCTGGTTATCTCAAAGCAAAGTTCAACGTGAACGAGATTATCAGCACTTTGATGCTGAACTACATCGCTGTCGCATGGGTAAATTTCTGGATCTTCGCCGTCTGGACTGAAGGCGGCTTTCAGATGAGTCCCAAATTTCCAGAGACATCCTGGTTGCCGCGTTTGTCGGAATACGCGTCCAGCATTCCGTTCTTTCGCGGACTCACGACTCATGCCGGTTTGTTGTTGGGAATCCTTGCCGCGGTTGTGCTGTGGTTCATTGTTTATCGCAGCCGTTGGGGATATGAAATCCGCTTGATCGGTGATAATCCCCATGCTGCGCAGTATGCTGGCATCAGCATCGCTCGCAACACAATCTGGGTGATGATGCTCTCCGGCGCACTGGCCGGTCTCGGTGGAATGAGTGAAGTGGCAGGCGTTGTGCATCGTTTGCAAACCTCTCCTCTTGCCGCTGGTTATGGTTTTACGGGAATCATTGTTGCCTGGCTGGCGAAACTAAACCCAGTTGTTATCATTCTTGTTTCGGTTTTGTTTGGCGCGTTGATTCTCGCTGGGCGTGAAATCCAGCCTTCAGGTATCCCGAAAATGATTCAGGGGATCATGCTTGTTTGTTTGATCGCAAGTGATTTCCTTCTGCGTTATCGAGTCCGTTTGGTGCGTGGCGAAGAGGCTTAGCTCATGGATCCCATCATTATTCTTCAGGCAGGCGTTGCGAGTGGAACGGTTCTATTATTCGCCGCGTTAGGAGAAGTTTTTGCAGAACGTGCCGGCGTGCTCAATTTGGGTGTAGAAGGCATGATGCTTGTAGGAGCAATGACTGCTTTCAGCACAACGATTGCCACCGGCAACCCCTGGATCGGTGTATTGACTGCCATGTTCTTTGCAGGGCTTCTCAGTCAGATCCATGCTTTTATCGTCATCACGTTGCAGGCTGATCAAGTCGTCAGCGGGCTGGCGCTCACGTTTTTGGGCACTGGGATTAGTCTTGTTTTAGGAGAAGGACTCAGCAAAGCCGGTACAGTTTCATTGATGCCTTCATTCTCGATCCCGTTGCTTTCACAAATCCCTATTTTGGGTCCGATCTTTTTCAGGAATCAAAGTGTGTTGGTCTATATTGGTTATCTGCTAACACCTCTTGCATGGTACTACATCAACCGAACACGCGGTGGTCTTCATCTGCGCGCTGTGGGGGAGTATCCATCCGCGGCAGATGCGCTTGGTATTAACGTATTCCGAATGCGTTATTTGTATGTGTTTGTTGGTGGTGTGCTCGCTGGTCTTGCTGGCGCGACGATCAGCCTCGCAGTCGCACCTGGTTGGTTCAGTGAACTCACGACCGCAGGGCAAGGATGGATCGCGGTGGGTCTCGTCATTTTTGCACAATGGGATCCCATCCGCGCGGCACTGGGTTCGTATGCATTTGGCGCGCTCCGCCGTCTCATTCTTGATATTCAAGGGCCTACCATTTTATTTGGTTTTCGCAATCCGTTTTACTACGATCCGTATTTAGGGTTCTTCTTGCAAATGCTTCCATATGCATTTACGGTCATTGTTCTGGTAATTGGTTCCCGCGAAGCTATCCGTAAGCGACTCGGTGCCCCTGCGGCGCTGGGTAATCCATATATACGAGGCGAACGCGGTTTGTAAGGCGAAAGTAATCTCGCTCCGCTCGCTTAAGCAGTACAATAAAAATCCAATGGTTCGGTGGTCGCAGGATGTAAGTCACATCTGCGGCGTTGGGTGAGTACCCATCGAAAAGTGCCGCCGTCGGAAAGGACGCCACCAATGAACCTTTGGCAAAATTACCTTCGACCCAAAACCCTGGCAGAAGCGATGGATGCCTTCTCTTCTGCACCCAGGCCTCTTGCTCCCATTGCGGGCGGGACAGATTTATTGATCGACCTGGAGCAGGGACGGCATTCCCCCATACACACACTTGTAGATGTAACTGAGATCGAGGAATTACTTGCGATCGAAATTCGTGATGACCACCTCTTCATCGGCGCGGGAGTACCAGTCAATCGCATCGTCCTGGACCCGTTGGTTGGCGCGCATGCCCAAGCCTTGGTCGAAGCCTGCGAATTAATCGGCGGACCCCAGGTTCGCAACGTGGCAACGCTTGGTGGGAATGTTGCTCACGCCCTCCCTGCTGCCGACGGGACAATCGCTCTACTTGCATTAGATGCTGAAGCAGAGATTGCAAGTACGGTTGGCACACGCCGAATCCCATTTCCTGAGTTATTTGTTGGACCAGGAAAA
>DAINRK010000092.1:0-11371 GCA_036741855.1 Anaerolineales bacterium | reverse complement strand
ACCTTCACCTTCATTGATAACCGCATCCCCGAATAGGGGCCATGTATCCCAAACCACATTGCCCACATCGCTCAAAAGCAGGGGTGAGCCATCAGGCTTCTTACGATCGTTGACCGGCACCTGGCCAAGTTCTTCTGGTGTCACAATTGGCAGCACGGAGCGAATCCCGATCCGCTGATTGGGAGTATCAATAAAGCCCCCGGTGCCGATGACCGATCCTTCAGAATACTGTAGCAGCCCCACATCCAGGGCGTCGGCTGTTACGTCCATCACTTCTTCCAGTGTGACATCATAAGTATTCAATTTTTCCAGATCGACCTGCACTGCTGGCATTTTGATTCGCTCTCCCCAAATTGGCGCATTTGCTACGCCAGGGACTTCCAGCAAGCGGGCGCGAATCTTCCAGTAGGCGATCATCGACAGATCTTTCAGGTCATATTGATCTGAGTAAATTCCGATCTTCATGGCACGGCTGGTCGAAGAGAGAGGCTGGATCATTACCGGTGGGGCTGCCCAGGTCGGTAATGTACCATATACTGCCGTGAGGCGCTCGGCAACCAACTGCCGGGCGTAGATCAGGTCGGTCCCAGGCTTGAAGATCAGGACGATATCGGAGAGATCTGAAACCGACCTGGAGCGCATTACATCCAGCCCTGGCACGCCGTTGAGCGCCTGCTCCAGCGGAACAGTGACTAATTCTTCCACCGCGGACGCTGAAAGACCCATGGATAACGTCTGGACCTCCACCTTGGGTGGTGCGAACTCAGGAAAGACATCTACCGACGAATTCCTCAGCCGAGTGAAGCCGAACACCATCAGCACCACGGCCAGGAAAACGACCAGGTAGCGATAACGTAAACTTGTTTGAACAATCCACCGCATGGGGCACCTCCTGGTGCAGTTATTTGGAAACTCCGGTTTCAGCGCCGTAAATCTCGGCAACTCCAACCGTTACAATGGGGTCGTCTGACTCCAACGCCTTGGACAGGAACGCCTGATCGCCCTCGATATGGTCAATTTCAATGGGCGCTCGAACGAATGTCAAAGGTGCTGGATTTGTGTAAATCCATGTATTGCCTTCTATGTCATAGATCACAGCGGCATAGGGAATTACCATTCCGCTAGCGGCGTCCGTCTGGACGTCAATCCGTTCCGCTGCCTTGTCGGTCAGGATGACTCGTTTGAGTTCCGAACCTTCAATTTCTTCGAGCGTGACCGGAGAAATTTTTTCAGTCGTTGTTGACTTCGGTCCGCAAGCGGGAAGGAGCAGCGAAGCCAGGATGAGGAAAAGAGAAAGAAAAAGGGTAGAGCGTTTCATTTTAGGAACTCCTATCTTTAGAAAGAATTGAGGCGATCATTAAGATGCGCCAGCGTCGATGTGTTGGTTACGACGGCGATTGACGAAATACATGATGACAATTACGAGAAGGGGAGCACCAATGGCATAAGGGAGCACACCACCTGGATTGAGTCGGGTGAAGGGATTGACGGTGAGGTGAATGCCAGAGGTAGCCACAGCCTGACTGGTGGAAGCACTGTCAGCCGGTTCAGGGATGAGGACCATGTAAACCATGTAGTTGCCTTCCAGAATGGTGTTGATTATCCAATGCAGGGAGACAGATTCACCGGCAGCCAGGCTCTCGATGTATTGTGTGCGTTTGGGGGCCCAGTCTTCGGGATCGACGGTGTCGCCTTTGGCATCCAGATTGACGACATTCATGGCGACGATCAGCGGGGAAGAAGCTTGAGTGCCATTGTTGGTTACGACGGTGTTGTACTCGACCGTATCGCCAGTCTTCACAACGGTGGCGTCCAGGTCAATGGAGATCTGCAAGTCGCTGGTCTGACCTTGAGCTCGGACTGGGGAGGTGGACAGGGACAGCATCAGGATCAACACAGCCATGCCTCCCAATCCCATCGTACGCATCAGCTTCTTGGCCCAGGGCCAGCTGGTCTTGCCTGGCTCGAGCCGCAGACCGGGTCCAGCATAGAAGAAGAGCAGACCCAGGGAGACGATCGCCAGCACGGTGGGAGCGATCAGCCAACTCCAAAACAGGCTGAACGGCTCATAGTTGACCAGGTGCTTGGAGAGGAAATGGTTGACGGAAGCCATGGGGTTGATCCATTGCAGGAACTGACCGGCAGCACCGGAGGAGGTGCCGGGCAGTTCAGCGGGGACGAGCAAGAGCACATAGACACCCAGACTGGCGAAATAGCTGACCTTGTTGGAGCTGGACCAGAAGCTGACCAGCATGCCCAGAGCAGTGAAGGCAAAGACTGAGATGGTGCCCGTACCCAGACCCCACAGGATGGCCGGGACCAGGATTTCATCGCCTTGAGAAAGCACATTCATGAAAGGAATGGCAATGGCATAGGCAACCGGCCAGATCGAGATGGCGGCCAGGAACTTGCCCAGGATGATCTGTCGACGACTGACAGGGGTCAGGAGCAGGGACTCGAAGGTGTTGCGTTCGCGTTCACCGCTGAGGGTATCTGCGCCGATGACCAGACCGACGAACATGCTGACCGCCATGGCATTCTTGAGCATTTCGTAGACCGACTCCTTGGGAGGGATCAGGCTGAGTTCGGTGTTGAAGGAGTAGACATAGACCATGACTGCCAGGACGATGGTGTAAATGAGGATCAGGATGAGGGCCTTGCCTCCGACCCACAGGTCGGAGAGTTCGCGGGTGAAGACCAGCCACCAGGCCGGCAGCGCTTTGGTTGAAGGATTGTTTTTCATTGGATGGCCTCCTCGGTCAGGTGCAGGAAGACGTCCTGCAGACGACCGCCTTCGACCTCGAAGCTGAGGATAGGGATCTTGGCACGGATGAGAGCACCCAGGATGGTGTTGTTGATGAGATGGGACTTTTCTGAGTTCCCATTGGCAGACTCGATCAGTTCGACGCGCAGCCAGCCTTCCATCTCGCCGATGGGTGTGACTTTGGTGACATTGGGGATGGCTGCTTTCAAGGCTTGAGTTGCCTTGGCGACGAAGTCGGTTGGAACCTGGATGCGCAGGGCATTGCCCAGCACGATGTTGCGTTGGACGCGATCCACGACTTCAGCCACTGTGCCTCGAGCGACGATCTGACCGGAACTGAGGATGACCACATCATCACAGATGTTTTCGATCTCGGACAGGAGGTGGCTGCACAGGATGACCCCGGTGCCGCGTTCGCGTGCGATGCGTTGGATCAGTTCAAGCAGTTCCTGTTGACCGCGAGGATCGAGACCGAGGGTGGGTTCGTCCAGGAAGACGACCACCGGATCGTTTATCAGTGCGCGAGCGATGCCGATGCGTTGTTTCATGCCATGACTGTAACTGCCGATGAGGGATTTGCCGCGTTGCTGCATACCGACATCTTCGAGCAGGGCCAGTGCGAATTCTCTGGCATTGGCCGGAGAGCGACCGTAGAGTTGACCGAAGTAGGTCAGGTACTCGATGCCGGTCATTTGGCGGGGAAAGCCGAGGTTTTCTGGGAGGACCCCGATCCGGCGACGGATCTGCTCAGGATGATCCGAGCTGATGCCGTCGACGGTGAAGTGACCGGATTCTGGCTCCATCATGGTGGTCAGGATGCGGATGGAGGTGGTTTTCCCAGCTCCATTGGGACCCAGGAAACCCAAGATCCGTCCCGCCTTCAGTGTGAAGGTCAGTCCCTGCAGTGCATGCCGAGCACCGTAGGATTTTTGGAGGCCCTCAGCCACCAAAACTTCAGGCTGAGGGCTTGCTATCTTGGAATCTCTGTGTGCGTTCATAGTTAATCAAATTCTTATTAGCCAATAACTTTGAGTATCGCCTAATCGGTCGCTACGGCTGGAAGGTCAGCACCCGGAACCGTCTGAAATCCAAGGTCCACTTCGCGGCTGGCGCCATAGCGCAAATACAGGGCGGGCAGAGCGAACAGGTTGAGGAAGGTCGAAGTGATCAAACCACCAATAATGACGATGGCGATCGGCTGAGCGACCTCGAGCCCCGGAGCGTTACCCATAAATACAAAGGGTAAAAGAGCCAATGTGGTTGTAAGTGCGGTCGTCAAAGTTGCAGCAACTCGTTCGCGTGAGCCGCGTAGAATGAGCTCAGAACTGAATTTTTCACCTTTCTCCATTTCGAGGTACTGATAGTGATTGATCAGGACAATCGCGTTGCGTGCCGCAATGCCTAAGGTCGCGAGTAACCCGAAAATTGATGTGAGTGGAAGTGTGCCGCTGGTAATGAATGCTGCCAGCACGCCGCCTGCCGATGCCGCGGGCAGTACCAGGAAGGTGGCCAACGCCATCTGCCAACTCTTCGATGAAGCCTGCAGCAGGAGGAAAATGCCAACGACAGCGACAATTAAGGAGATGAAAAGGCGCTCCTGAGATGCTTGCTGTGAGGCAAAAGTGTTTAGAACTTCTGCGTGATATTCCAATGGGAAAGCCAGTCTCTTCATAGCTGCCTCAACATCAGCCACTACAGCACTGGCGCTTCGCCCTTGCACACTGAAACCAATGTCAATGTAAGAGGACATCGCATCATGTTGAATGACTGTTTGAGCGGGCACGATGTGCACTTTGGCTACATCGCCCAATCGTACATGGCCACCATCGGGTGTTCTGATCGACAATTCCTGGATATCGCTCATGCTGTCGCGTATGTCAGGAGTACCCCAGACGACCACATCGAATATCTTCTGTTCTTCGAACAGATTACCGACCAGAATACCTGAAAGATATGTGGCCGCTGTTCGCCGTACTTCACCAGGTTTGACGCCATATTTCTGCGCCGAAGTCAGATCCACCTCAATTTCCAAAATTGGTTCTTCAACAGGGAGCACCATATGTGATTCAGCGATGCCTGCGGTCCCTGCCAGCGACGCCTTCAGCTTGTCTGCCTCAGCGCGCAGGGTAGTCATATCATGTCCATACAACCGGACAGTAAAATCATCATTTGAATTTACCTGTTGCGGTTGGCTGAGTGTCTGTTGGATGTAAGTCCGCACCTCTCCATTCACGCCACTATAGCCATCAATGACCTTTTGAATAGCCGCAACGGTTGCATCATAGTTGGCCTTTTGATCAATGCTGACCCACAACTCGGATGAATTCATGCCTACTACTTGATCTCCAAACACGGCACGGCCCACATGGGCGCCCACTTCTTTGACGCCTGAAATGGAGCGCAATTCAGTGCCGATCCGGGACACGATGCGGCTCATTTCCGGATGCGATGTGGCCGGCGCGCCTTCCAGCTTGATCGTGAGATAGGGTTCCCGGAAGGATGGAAGCATTTGATCACGCTTCAGGAATGGCATCACAACGATACCGGCTATGATGAGACCAACAACGGCTATATTCGCGAGACTCGTGCTATTCATCGTCCGTGCGAGTGTTCGTTCGTAGCTATTCTGCAAGCGCGAAACAAGTGAGGATTCGCGGACATTAAGCCGCTTGCCGGACAAAAGAACAATGCTGAGGGCCGGCGTGACGGTCAGCGCGACAACCATGGCGGCGAGAACAGCAAGCGTGTAGGAAACGATGAGCGGACGGAATATCTCGCCGTACATGCCATCGATGAAAAAGATCGGCAAAGCGGCTAATAGAGTGATCAAAGTGGCGAAGAAGAGAGTTCCTCGCATCTCGCCTGAGGCTGCCAGGATTACACTCTCAGCCGACCTGAGTCCGCCCTCGTCGCGATTTTGGCGGAGTCGCCGCATAATATTCTCAACATCAACCACAGCCTCATCAATAATGAGACCGAGAGCGATCACCAACCCCGCCAGAAGCATCGAATTAAGGCTCGCGCCTCTTAGGTAAAGAACGACCAGTGCGGCGAACAGAGATGTCACGATCGATATCAGGCTTATGAGCGCTGTACGCCATCCATAGAGGAAGACACCAAGGACGAGGACGATAAGCAATGCTGCAATCACGAGCGCCTGGCTGATGTTGGCCATTGCCATCTCAATAAAAGTCGCCGGCCGGAAGATGCTTGAGTCAAACTTCACGCCCGGAAGGCCAGGTTGTAAAGCAGCAATTGCTTCATCAACACCACGAGTTACTTCCAATGTGTTTATTTCAGGCAGTTTTTCGACGACAATCAGCAGGTTGGGGGCATCATTAATGACTGCATCTCCGATCAATGGCTGATGGTCTTCGACTACCTCTGCTACATCACTGAGCAGGAGCCCATCTGTTCCCTCAACGGGAACTTCGGCAAGTTCTTCCGCCGAAGAAATCGGCAGCACATGCCAGACGCCAAGCCTTTGATTGGGTGTGTCAATGAAGCCGCCAGAACCAGGCGAGGAGGCTTCCAGGAATGTCAACGGGGAAACCCACAACGCATTCCCGGTCGTTTCAATGACTTGGTCCAGAGCAACACCCTGAGCTTCCAACTGCTCGGGGTTGACCAGCACCTGAAGTTGTCGGTCTCGATTGCCCCAGATGGCGACATGTGCCACGCCCGGTACACCCATCAGGCGAGGAGCGACAGTCCAACGAGCGAGCACAGACAGGTCGATCAGCGAAAGCTCCGGTGAGGACAGTCCGATAATCATGAATCGACTTGCGGATGACAGGGGCTGGATCATCGTGGGTGGCTTCGACACATGTGGCAAACCAACCGCCGACTGTGCGATACGCTCGCCCACTAACTGCCGGGCGCGATAGAGGTCGGTCCCGGGTTCGAAGTAGACGAGAACGGAGGAAAGTCCTGGAACGGATTTGGAGCGAATGACATCGAGCCATGCCACGCCTGCGAGCAGATCCTGCTCCATCGGCACGGTGATCATTGCCTCCACTTCCTTGGCGGAAAGCCCAAGGGCTTCGGTCTGAATCTCCACATACGGTGGGGAGAACTCAGGCAGGACGTCAACAGGCATCGTGCGAACCTGGTTGACGCCGGCGACCATTAACGCTGCAGCGACAACGATCACCAGAAATCGATATTGCAAACTTGAACGTACAATCGAACGCATCATATCAAAGTACCTCCTCAGGAATGAAAATAATGCTTGGAATAACCTTTCTACACAATTGTTTATTCGTGTGACCTGGGTGGAGATCAGCGAACAGGAAAACAAAAACGGCTCTTAAAAGAGCCGTCGCGGAAAATATACCCCTCAAAACGTTAACAAAATCGATGGTTCGGTCATTGAATCGTCTGTGGTTAGACCTGCCACCCAGATACACCACAAATAAGGCAAATACGGACATTCCGAATAGTAACCCCGAAAGTGTTTGATGAGCTGTTATTCTTGCCCAGGCTACAATCAAACTGTCAACAGCGAAAAAATCATCTTCATCAGGCAGTTCATTGTCTTCTACCAAACCAAGAAAGCCTGTTGCAACAGGCAACAGGACAAGGAGTAGCATCAAAATGGCTAGGAAGACAGAACTAAACTTAGTTAGATTCATTCTACACTTTATTTAGGTCAACCCGTTTCTATCTTCTTATTCCAAAGCAGGAATCAGATAGTATAAGGGGAGGAGACCTCTTATGTATTGAATCATAGCAATTTGCTCTTAAGCAGTTCTAAATGAATTCTTATGGAATTCTTAATACGCGTTAATCCTGGCCCACTTTTATCACGAACTTTGTATAGACAAGTTTGATTGCTAAAGTATACGTATGAGTGAGGTGATATGAAAACTCATGCCAAAATTGACCAAAACCGATCACCCAAGGGCGGCATTGGCCAACGCTGTTTGTATTACCCTTCCTCTAACAGAGATATTTCTAAATGAGTGATTTGTTACTTATCAAAAATATACCCCACACCATGCAGTGTTTGAATATATCGTGGACTTCTGGTGTTTTCCTCGAGTTTCCTTCTCAGATGTGACACATAAACATGGACATAGTCCGTACTGCCCTTATACTCAACCCCCCAAACATTTGTAATGATCTGTTCAAAAGTTAATACTTTACCGGCGTTGCGAGCCATAAAGACTAATAGACGGAACTCCACCGGGGTTAGTTGGATGTGCTTGTCCCTTATTGAGACATCGCGCTTTTCGACATCAATATTCAAATGACCATTATCATATTGGAAATCAGAAGACGCAGTACCATTGATGTTGTCGCCACGCCGCAAAACGGCCTTTGAGCGTGCCAGCAAAATGTCTCCATTGAAAGGTTTTGAAAGGAAATCATCTGCACCAGACTCCAAACCTCGCAGCATTTCCTGCTCATGGTTTAAGGCAGTGAGCATGATTAGGGGAGCATCAGAAACGTGGCGTATTCTCTGACAGACCTCGAAGCCGTTCGTACCAGGCATCATTACATCCAGAATGATCAGATGTGGCCGAAAGGTAAACAGCTTGCTGATGCCTTCCAGACCATCTCGCGCAGTCATAACCTGGGCTCCTTCCTTTTTGAATAGAAGGCCCGCCAGTTGAAGAAGGTCTGCGTCGTCGTCGATAATCAGTACCCTTTGATCGCGCAGACTTATTGGAGACATAAATTGTATGAATTCATAACTAATCGATCAAACCAATAAAGTGCCCAAGCCAGGAGCAGAAGTCAGGCATGGAGGGCAAAATAAAACACTAGATAAATAAAAAATTGTTCGAGTGATAGGTCTAGAAAACTGAGACTTCAAATCTCTTGAGAGTGACCTCACTCTATACCTACGAACAAACCAGGGAGCTGGATTTCACATTCATGAATATTGTAGTCTCTATTTTCATGTATTTCAAGTAAAAATTCGATTGGTTCCAGCCTTTGATTGGAAGAAACTTCCTGAAAAGTGGTCACTTCAATTGGACGGAAGAATAATGTTGGTTCTATTAAAAAGTGGGATAAACCTCATTTGACACTTTTTAGAGTGTAGCACGGATTGAAAATTCCTTAAAATGCTGAAGAGGCAAGAATTGCTAAATCACTATTAATAAGACGTGAAGAATCATAATCAGTTACAACCTGTCAAACGATACGTATCTCCCATCACGCCAATGAGTTTGATGAATCAAATGGCTGTATATTGTTATTTAACCTGTGTGTCGCCAGCCCCGCAAGCGTCAAAATGTAAGCAACAATCCATAATGGCAGTGCGGTGATGATCAATCTGTCTTCCTGCCCTGTGGAAATGCCTATTGTCAGAATTTGGATCACGAAACAAAGGTAAAGCAGGGCAATCGTTTCTTTATTATCCCGATATTTTGATGAAACCAGGTAGTAGGCCATTATCGGCAACATAAGGAGGTGAAGATAGGCTGCAATCGCGTTGGCTGTGCGGGCAAACTCAGCCAGCCGATTTCCCTCGCCAAGTGTAAAGAAAGAGCCTGTCCATAAATTTGAGTCGATGATATGGCGACGATAAGCCAGTGCAGTTTCCCTTTGATGTTCCCATAAATATGTCAATTGTTTTTGCAAATCCCAATCTTCGATTGCTTTCATACTTTCCCGCCACTGGAGTCCTTCGACCCTGAGATGTACATCTGCCACTAAATAATTCTTGAACGTATATGCCCCAATAGTGGAAATGGTTGGCTTTCCGATTGCAAGAGTCGACAGAATAAGCTGGATCCAGATTGGCGCTAGCAGCAAAGCAATAACACCAATCTGGCGCATTCGTGGAGTCTCTTTGTAGCGTGCGAACACGTATATGGTTAGCAAAATCAGGAACACCAGGTAAATTGGCTTCGTTACTGTTGCAAGGCTTACCAATAGGATGGCGAAGTAATAACGGTTCCGCATGTCCGTAGTCAGAACCCAACAAAACATGGCAATCAAAAGGATATTCAACGATTCTGTCATCCCGTGGAAAGTAAGAATGAGCGGAGATGGATGAGAGAAGAAAATACCTGCTCCAATCATTGAGAGTATCGTAGACTTTGTTCCATTTTGAAGGGCAAGGTAGATGAATAGTCCGCTTGCAAGCCACATCAAAAACTGACTAATCCATAATACGCCTTCGGCACGGACTCCAAAAAGTGTACGTGCCAGGCCCAGCAGGAACGGGTAAAGCCATGGACGCTCTCCGATCGCATTTGTGATTTCACGTCCAAAAAGCCATTCACCTGCAGAGCGATAACTGCGAGAATCATTTGCCCACCAGAAGTATCTTTCTGGCTGATCAACATTGACTTTGCTCCCCTCAAGACCCGTTAAGTAAAAAGCCCATTGAAAGTAGTATAAGACCGCGACGATCAAAACAATAAAGAGACCAAGCAAAACATCCTTTTGCTGATCTGATAGGTCCTGGAGCCATTTTGTTGAAAGGAGATTCCTCATGCCATATCGTTTGCCCGGAATGATGTGGGCATTATAGCATTGCAAGGGAAAGTAAAAGCCGCTCCAGAGAGCGGCTGTCATTTCAAATTAGCCTTTATCGAAATCGAAATTTTTGATTACCAGGTAATCCAGGATATTAAGTCTCCTGTCGCGAGATCAAATACAGCATGCGTAGGATTTTCAAATCATCGTAATTCAATGTGCCGTTCAACTTATCAAACACTGGTTTGAGAAAGGTTGGGCTGAGCTCGTCAAAGGCTGCAAAAGCAGCTTGCTGTTGTTCGAGTGTTGCAGAGGTCAAAGATTGTAGATCTGAATTAGTGCGCAGTTTATTCCCTGCGAGCAAATAGCGCGCCAGGTGGTCAAGGATGGTGCCAACTGTAACATGATAACGCTCCAGCAAACTATGAATTGACTCACCGGAGTTATAGGCTTCTGCTACTATCAAATAGCGGCGGTTTGAATCACTTTTCTCACGAACGGTTTCTTTTTGCTTTTCTTTTAGATCGTGCCTTTCACAATATCTCTTGATAATGTCCAAAAACGCGTCACCATATTGCTGGGATTTCACCTGTCCGACACCAGAGATGTTGAGCAAACCGGACATTGATTGTGGATAATAGGCCGCCATCTCAATCAGGGTCTTATCCGAGAAAATTACATATGGCGGGACACCCGCCTCATCTGCCATCTCTTTTCGTTTTTGACGGAGCAATGCGAATAGTGCACTGTTATAGGGGATTTCCTCTTTCTTACCTTTCGTGCGGACCCGCTCCACTTCCTGAACTACGCCGAAAATTGTTTCTCTTTTCTTGAGCGCCTCCAACGCTTTCGTTGTAAGACTCAGCGTGTGAAACTCACCTTCCTGTTTCATGTATCCCATCGTCAATAATTGACGGGCGATATGCATCCATTGTTTCTTCGTCAGCTCGGTGCCAATGCCATACGTAGACAGCTTGTCATGCTCCCAGCGCAGGACCTTTTCGTTCTTTGAGCCAAGCAAAACATCAGCAATATGACCCGCGCCGAACTTCTCATCTGCGCGTTTGACACAGGAGAGGAATTTCTGCGCAAAGACCGTAATGTCTGTCAGCGCGGTGGGGGCGGATGTACAGTTGTCGCAGTTGGAGCAGGTGTCGGCTTGGCGTGATT
>DAINRK010000091.1:7058-11421 GCA_036741855.1 Anaerolineales bacterium | reverse complement strand
ATTCAATATTGATTGAAAAAAAACATATCATGCAAAATATGTAATCATTTATGTCTTTGTAAGAACAACTGATTGTGTTAAACGTAAAAGCCAATTTGATTCGTGATCGAAATGAAGCGAAATCATCTTAGAAATTGATGCAAGAGGAAGTAGAATTGGCAATGAGGAGAACATGACACTTCACTCTGAGATCTTTGAACAACCTGAGCGGCTTGCATCCCTGCTTGATAAACAAAAGCAAACTGTCATTGAGATCGCAAAAGCAATTCAATCACACAATATACAATATGCATTTCTTGCCGCGCGTGGTACATCGGATAACGCGGGAAGATATGCAAACTATCTCTGGGGTGCATATAACGGATTGCCGCTTGCACTGGCGACTCCATCTTTATTTACTTATTACCAGAGTCCGCCGCGTTTGCAGAATGCACTTGTGGTGGGGGTATCGCAATCAGGACAATCGCCTGATATTGTCAGTGTCCTTGAAGAGGGACGTCGGCAGGGATGTTTAACTTTGGCGATTACCAATGTCCCTGATTCTCCACTTGCCAAAGCTGCTGAATATATTCTCGATATTCAGGCTGGTGAGGAAAAAGCTGTAGCTGCTACAAAGACATATACTGCCGAGTTGATGGCTATCGCTATGCTTTCGGCCGCGCTGAATAACTTCGATGAACGGTGGAGTGAACTCGCTCATGTCCCCCAATGGGCCGAAGAATCTCTAAAATTCGATGAAGCCATTGCGCGCATCTCTGAGCGGTTTCGTTATATGAGTCAATGTGTGGTGCTTGGGCGAGGATTCAATTATGCAACCGCGTTTGAATGGGCCCTCAAGCTCAAAGAGTTGACCTATATAATTGCTGAACCATACTCGTCAGCGGATTTTCAACATGGTCCCATCGCGATGGTCGAGGGCGGGTTTCCGATCCTCGCGGTGGCACCTACGGGCAAGGTTCAGGATTCGATGCGAGACATGTTGACACGCCTCCGCAACGAGCAGGACGCTGAACTGGTTGTTATTTCAGACGATGTGGATGCGCTTTCGCTCGCTCAATCGCCAATTCAATTGCCGCCTCAAATTCCCGAATGGTTGACTCCGTTAGTGAGCATCATCCCTGCTCAATTATTTGCCGGCCATCTGACAAAAGTGAAGGGATACGATGCAGAAAAGCCGCGTTCAATTACGAAAGTGACAGAGACGCATTAGTTAGGTTGGTCGAGTAGGGCTGAGTGCATTTCTCAGCACGTATCGAGACCACATCGCTTATTTCATCTCTTCTTGCAATTTGGTGGTCTCGATATATCCTCGAAGAACACACGGCTTACTCGACCACCGTTTATATTTTCACCCTCTTCGACATCAATATATCGGGCTTGCCTACCCCATTGGCGTCAATCACAACACCTGTGATCACGTAGCCCATTTTCTGATAGAACTCAAAGGGATGTCCTTTGAAGTTGCGGATGTTCTTCACTTGATCCCAAAGATTTTCATATAGGTTAACATTTGATAATGATGTCATATTATCGTCATCATCTGATCCGAGTGTGATCGTCAGCCCGCCGCGCAAACGGACCTGTTCTTCGAAATCTTCCACCAACGCACGACCGATTCCCTGTCCCTGTATGTTTGGTTGAACAGCAAGTGGATGCAATTCCCAAACATGACCATCATATTGTGGAATTCCGCCAATCATCCCCAATAAATTTCCTTCTTCGTCAACAGCCACGCGACAAATGCGCTCTGGGACAAGCATTTCGTTTACTTCCTGCAAACCATCTTCAAGCGTAGGCCAGGCATCAGGCCAATGTTCGCGGAATGCATCCACCATTAATTGCGCGGCTTGTTGAATGATGTTTTCGTTTTCACGTGTCGGGGAGATGATGTTCATTTTGGAAGGACCAGCTGTGGGCGTGAGTGAACCCGTCAATGTGTGGCTTGTGAAAGCTTGTGATCCGTTAAATGTGTGTCCGGACAATTCTCACATTCGCACGGATCGACATGAACAGTTATGTCTGCCAACGCAGGCAAGGCGTGAAATAGTTCATGCCGAACATTTTCTGCAATCGCATGACTCTGGCATGTTGGCGTCAGACAATCTACTGTAATGTGAAATTCTGCCCGTTGGCGATGACCCACCCAGCGAATGGCTACATTATTGACTTCCATCACGTCCTGCACTTTTGATGCAGTTTTCTTCACCAGTTCTGTGATCTCGGGGTCAACGGCATCCATCACGCGGTAGTAAATATCCTGAGCGGATCTCCAAACAATGACAAGAATGGCGGCGCCAATGCCCAGACCGACAATTGGATCAAACAATGGATAGCCCAGCCATACTCCGATCGCACCTGCAAGCACCGCAAGCGACGTGAAACCGTCGGTGCGAGCATGATTGCCATCTGCAACCAACGCAGCGGAACCGATCTGTTTGCCGACACGGATGCGAAAGATCGCGACAAACTCGTTGCCCAGAAAACCAATCACTGCTGCAACGGCGACCCATCCAAGATTTGAAATGGGTTGCGGATCCACGATTTTTAGAATTGACTGCCGTATTGCTTCAACAGCAGTAGCGAAGATCATCACAACAATAATAACTCCGGCGATATCTTCTGCCCGGCCATAACCATAGGTATAACGTGTATTGCGTGCGCGGCGTGACAATGTGAATGCGATGCCAAGTGGGATAGCTGTGAGTGCATCCGAAAAATTGTGAATGGTATCTGCAAGGAGTGCCACACTTCCACTAATCGCGACAATGACCACTTGAAAAATTGCGGTAATGAGTAAGGCGACCAGTGAGACCTTTACTGCCCATATGCCGCGATCTGTCGCTAAGGCCGCATCCAGCGCAGCCGTTTGATATCCGTGATCGTGAGGGGTAAATGTATGTTGAAACCAATCAATCACAGGATTCTTTGAATGCTCATGTTCGTGAGCATGGTCATGATCGTGGTCATCGTGCTGATGATTGCTCATAACAAACCTCTACTGCCAGAACTGTGGCAGATACTCTTTATAACTAATCAGGTAATCATCCAAAATTTTCTTTGCAATATCGATGTCTGTAGTAACAGGATCGAGCAGGAAACATTGAAGGGCTTTCTCGCGATTTCCTTCTACAGCGGCATCTACACTTAATTGTGCCACTGTTGTTTCTCTTCGGCACAGTTCTGCAATTCCATCGGGCAATGTTCCTATGTGTACAGGATGAATGCCAGCGCCATCGACCAGAACAGGAGTCTCAACGGTTGCGCCGAGGGGCAGGTTTGAAATTTGCCCTGTGTTGGGAAGATTCGCAGCGAGATGATAATGTGTCCCTACACCTGCTATGTTTTCGATCATCTCCAGTGCGCCTTCAGAATCAGTGTGGAGTAACGCTTCGATAGTCATGTTTCCATTTGCCATATCGTTCAAACGGTCAAGCCCAAAGTCGCGTATGGATGCGAACAAATCCCAATCATAGAGTCGAATGTTGTATCTCTCCCAGGGTTTCGTGACGGGATCACTCATCCATGGCAAATACTCGCATAAATGTGTGTCACCCGGGACGGGGAACAAACCAAATGCCGAGAAGATGTCTCTCGTGAGCGGTTCAAAATTCGGGTCCAGTTCAAAGAAGCGTTTTCGAAATAACGGATAAAGGTCCTCACCTGTGCGCCCGTCCTGAATTGAAAGAATCCATGTGAAGTGATTCAGTCCCGCGGCACGAACATTGATCAATGGAACAATCTGTTCTTTGATGCGGTGTTGTAATGGATGCTGGTCCATTGCGGCATGCATACCTGTGAGTCCCTCTGGCACTTCGATGCCCAGATCTTTTGCAAGGGCAACACCTACCATGGCATAACCTACATAAATCTGGTGACATAAACCAACCGCTTTGATTCTACTGTGGCGATTGACCGCGTCACAAATACGAATCATCGGATTCGTGAAATTGACCAGCCAGGCGTCAGGACAAGCCTGTTCCATGTCATGTGCAATTTGCATAATGGGACCGATGTTGCGTGCAGCATGTGCAAAGCCGCCTGGTCCGCCATTTTCCGAATACGGTTGGCGTACTCCATATTTGATTGGAATTTCAAAGTCTTGTTTCCACAAGCCTTCGCGCGCGCCCACTTCGATTGCGTTGACAACAAAACTGCTATCTGCCAGGGCATCGCGATGATCTGTATGCCCTGTTATAGTAAATCGCGAATCCCATTCACGATTTAACCTCTCTGCCAGGGAATGGATGATCTTTAAACTTTCGGCGTTTCTATCCACCAGCGCGAGCCTGGAGCCGCACAGCTTTTTCGAGCGCATGATCGCCGATAAGGTGTTCTCGCCGAATGATGCTGAACCTGCCCCAAT
>DAINRK010000091.1:0-6958 GCA_036741855.1 Anaerolineales bacterium | reverse complement strand
TTAGCTTCCGTGTCTTTTATTGTTTACTAATTACTGGTTTCTATACTCGTACCTATTCTTCTATTGTCACTTCTGCTGTCATTCCCCAGCGCAGCCCTTTTGGTTGCTCATCCAATTCTATAGTCACTTTATAAACTACATCACCGCCCACCGTATTTGCTCTTGGTGAAATACCAATGACTTTTCCGGTTAGATTTTCACCCAATGCCTCGATAACAATATTTACAGGCGTACCGATCTTTACTTTTGTAATATCGCGTTCACTTAAATCGATTGTTTCAAGTTCGAGTACGTCCAGTGTGGCAAGCGTAATGACTACTTGATTTTGCTCGACATATTCGCCAGGATCTACGTTGATTGAAGCCACTGTCATTGCAGAAGGCGCAGCTAATATAGATTGCGCGAGGTTGGCTTGTGCGATCTCCAGAGCGGCTTGTGCCTGAACGACCTTTGCATTTGCGATAGCGACGACTTCTCCGGGAAGCTCATCCCAGAAGACTTTGCCCTTCCTTATATTTTTCACTCTTGCGTATTTTTGAAGTTCCGCGTTTCCCTGCGCCGAACGGAGCGCGGCCTCCGCAGCAGTGACGGCATATTGCAGTTCAGGTGCATCAAGCATGATCAAAACATCGCCTGCTTTCACTTGATCGCCTTCCTTAAAGAGGACTTCCTTGACCAGCCCGGGGGCGACGAATCCTAACTCAGAAACCTGCGCGGGGACGAACACAGCAGAGGCGGTCACGCCTCCCTCCCGAAAAGCATCGGGACTATAGTGTGCGAAGGCGCGCTGCGCAGGCGCCGTGGAGATTGTCAGAGCGATGACCAACCCGAAGGTGAGAAAGAAGTGAAGCTTTTTCATTTTATGTATTTGAGTCGAAGCTTACATCCGCGCTCATACCCCAGAGCAGACCTTCAGGCTGATGATCCAAATCAATTGTCACGGTGAAAACCACATCGCCGCCGAGCGTTGCGCCAATGCGGTCAATATCAACAATCCTGCCGCTAAATTCTTCATTCAAGGCTTCGATGAAGACCTTGGCTGAATCGCCAACCTGGACTTTGGTGACATCCCGTTCACTCAAATCTGTGGTTTGGACCTGATAGCTGGAAAGATCGCCCAACACGATCACAACCTGACCAGGAACAACCGTTTCAGCAGGGGAGATATCAACAGAGACAATTGTTCCATCGAAGGGCGCAGTGAGCGCGGATTGAGATGCAAGCACCGCTTTTGCAGAATCGAGCAGCGCCTGGGCGTGTGCGACATCGTTTTCAGCCACGTCCAATCGTTCTTCCGTTGGCGCACAGCCTATTCGGCAGCCTGCGACGCGAATTAGATACTTGAGTTGTATTTCTGAATAAGCCAAATTCGCTTCCGCCTCTTTGACCTTGGCCTCCAGGATTGATCTGTCCAGTTCGACCAAGACTTGTCCCTTCTTTACAACATCTCCCACCTGAACATTAACATTCGTGACCCGCCCAGTTGCCGGGAACGAAAGCTGCGTATCCACGACTGGGACAACAATTGCTGAAGCGGATACTGAATTCCCTTGGTTCGATTGATTGTTGGATGAGTTGTTACTACTGTCAAGGATAACTGTGGGTATGGGAGTAGTTGAGGATGCTGAGGCACAAGCCGATAGAAGAAGTGCAATTACAATTGTAATTACGAACGCCGCGCTTCGACTGCGAGCGGGACGAACGCCCGCTCTCCGCTCAGCGCGATAAGGATTTAATTTTTTCATTCTGGCTCTAATGTTTCCCATTGGCGTTACTGTCTTTTGTGATCAAGCCATCTTGTAATGTCACCACTCGGTTGGCATAATTAATAACGCGCGGGTCGTGGGTAGCGAACACAAAGGTAACACCCGTCTCTTTGTTGAGTCTTTGCATGATGTCCATTACTTGTTTGCCGTTCTCCGTGTCGAGATTGGCAGTGGGCTCGTCGGCAAGGATCAGCTTGGGATTCGTAGCAAGCGCCCGGGCCACCGCGACGCGTTGTTGCTGTCCACCCGAGAGTTGATCGGGGCGGTGATGAGCGCGGTCACTAAGCCCTACTGCCTCAAGCATCTCATTCACCCGTTTCTTTCGCTCCGCGGGTTTTGTTCCATTCAATAGAAGTGGCATTTCCACATTCTCGTAGGCTGTGAGAGTTGGGATTAGCGCGAAGAACTGGAACACGAATCCGATAGCGCTCTTGCGCAGGTCTGCCCGTTGATTGCGGTTGAGGTTCGTAGCATCCTTTCCATTGATGGTTACGTTTCCAGTTGTGGGCTGATCGAGCAGACCAATGAGTTGCAACAAGGTTGTTTTGCCTGATCCCGAGGGTCCAACAAGCGCGGTGAACTCACCATCGTCGATTGATAAAGTTACGCCGCGCAGGGCGTTGGTTTCCACTTCGCCAATCTTGTAGACGCGCGTGGCATTGGTAACTTTTGTAACTTCCATTTTAGTCTCCTAATCCATGTAGTGCTTCGACGGGTTCCATGCGGGCGGCAAGCCTGGCAGGATAAAGTGAAGCGATGAGAGTAATAACATACGTAACGATGGCAAGGTTGATGGTATTTGCCAGTGTGAGATGGGCATAAATGTGGTCTTCAAAAAGTACGCCGGTAATTCCGTAATCGCCAATGTAAATACCCTTGACTGTGAAATAGGCAACCGCGGCACCGCCGATAATCAACCCACCGATCACGCCGCCTGTGGCAAGCAACGCGGCTTCAGCAAGAAACTGCGCCATGATGCCGCGTCCCTTCATGCCGATGGCAGAGAGGATGCCGATCTCGCGCGTCCGTTCGAACACGGCCATCACCAATGTGTTCGTGACGACCGTGGCAGTAATTCCCAGAACGATCAGATAGAGCACGATGAAGAAGGCGTTGGCGTAATCTTCGAATTGGGTAATGAATACATTTTGGTCGCGCCAGGTAAGGATCTTATAATTGCTTCCCTTTAAGGCTTGTGCGACGGCATCCGCCTGGTTGAGATCCTGCAGCGTGACAAAGATTGTACTGGCGTGATTTTCGGTTGCGGTAATGGCCTGTGCCTTGGCAAGCGGCATGAAGATCGTACTTTCATCGTAGCCGGGAGTCCTGGTTGTGAAAATGCCGCGGATCGTGAACAGCTGTTCGTTCACGTCACCGTTGGATGTGGTGACCAGCAAGTTGACTTTGTCATTGACCTTGAGCCCCAATTTGTCGGCGAGGACGTTGCCGATCAGGATTCCTTCGCGATCATCGGCTTTGATGAACTCTCCGGAGAGCATTCCATCACGGAAGGGTTGGTTTGCCGCAGAGGCCGGGTCGATGCCGAGGATCTGTGCACTTTTCGATTCATCACCGACCGTCAGGATCGTACCGGCGATCAGGCGCGGCGTGGCCACCGTCACCTGCGGTAGTGCTTTGACCTGTTCTGCCACTTGCTCAGGGTTTGCGATCAGATCTTCCCATTTCAGGCTGATCTTGGCTTCTTCATAGGATGCAGGTCTGACCTGTAGATGTCCGCTTTGCAGGCGGATCGTGTTTTGCAGTGCGCCCTTCATTTCCCCTTCGAGCACCGCGGCCATGAGCAACAGTAGCGCCATGCCGATGCCAACCGCCAGTGATGAGAGCAGCGAGCGGGTCTTATTGCGGCCTACATTGCGGTAAGCTAATTTGAATGTTTGAAACATAAGGTTTACCTCACTAGGTATTTTCGTTCCACGTCCGTCTCAGCATGTGGACGGCCAGCAGGGTCAGCCACGCAAAGCCCATGGTGACAGTGATGCGCTGCAAGAGTCCAAAATTCGCTGCCAGATCGGGGTAGGTTGGCAACAGGCGAAAGCCCAGCCGAGCTACAAAGAACACGGCAAACATCCCAATGCCGCTGAGGCGCGAATATAAGGCCCAACTTCGCTCACCCTGCCTGGTGAAGTATTGTGCGAACACAAGGCCGGCAATGGGTAGACCCAGAAAAAACGGGATCCCAAAGAGATCATGGAGGATTCCGTGTACAGTACGCTCTGTAGGGATAACGGGAGTGCCAGCAGGATAGCCATTGAGTGGATCCGTCACGAAGATGCCAGCACCGATCAAACCGATCCCGAGCAACCCGACCAACAAAGGTCCCCAAGCCGAGCCTGAAGGTCCTCGAAGTATGCGTCGCAATTCAATCGAGAAAGCGAGGATGAGCAAGCCTGTAATGATAAACGTGGCAATCTGTATCCATCCAAACTCGCCAATCGATAGCGAACTGATGGCGTGTCGCATGGGATCGTAGTCGGCGCGATGGAGACCCTGCAGGAACCAGGAAAGTGTGAAGGAGGGTCCCGCGATCGCACCGCAAAGCAGCAGCACCTTTGTTTTCATACCGCTCACATGCAAGAGGCTGTTTGTTTGCATGCTTAAATCTCTTGATCTAGACATGATGTAACGCCTCAGAAGGTTCACGCCTGGCCGCGATCATGGCTGGGATGAGAGCGGCGAGGGCGGCGATCACAAATATGATGGTGGCGCGCATGGGTAGTTTGGCGACGCCCAGTGTGGGATAGATCCTGCCACTGATCAACGCCATATAGTCTGTCACACCAGCAAACTGGCTGTAATCCATGCCGACCTGCATTATGCTGAGATTGAGAGCCAGCCCCAAGGCGATTCCTGCGATGACACCGACAAATCCGATCAACGCGCCTTCCAGAATGAAGGTGGTGGCGATCTGGCGCGGCTTGAGTCCCATGGCGCCTAAGAGACCGATCTCGCGCGTCCGTTCGTAGATCGCCATCAGGAGCAGGTTCAGAATTCCGATGCCGGCGATCATCACGATGATGACACTGAAAATATCCATCACAATATTCTTGCGGCCGACGGCGTTACTCAGTTCGGGATAATTCTTTGCCCACGATTCGACTTCATAGCCGGGGAAAAGTGGAGTCAGCGCATTGACCACTGCCGATTCAGTACCGACCCTTTTCAGGGTGATCTGCACTTCTGTGGACTGATCACGCAGGCCAAATAGATTCTGCGCTTCGGTCAACGAAATATACGAGGTCGCCTTTTCCATGGACGGAATGCCGATATCGTAGATGCCGATCACGGTCATGGTGCGCTGGCGGTTCTGTTTGTGGATGTCGCTGCCCACCATCGTAAAGCGGTCGCCGACCTTGATGGATAGGGCCTCTGCCAGTCCCTGACCAATCAGAATCGAATCTTCATCGGCTGGCTCTACATATCGTCCTGACACGATGTGTTCGGCAATCAGGCTGACCGGGGCTTCCGCTTCCGGTTCGATGCCGATAATGTTCATCGGGAACGAGCCTTCGCGATTGGTGACCAGGCCGCCGGTCTGGATGCGGCGCGATGCGGCGATCACATTCGGTTGGGCTAATGCCGCCTTCACAATCGCGGAGTCATCCTTCAGAGGCAGGAGCGGATTGCTATCTACCTTTTCACGATAGCCAGCGGCGTGAACTTGAACGTTTCCACCGAGTACGCGGACCGCGTTCCCGGCGATGGCATTGTTAAAGCCATCCATCAAACCGTCATACCACATCATCATCGCGAGGGAGAGCCCCATTGCCAGCACAATGATGACCGTGCGGCGGCGGTGCCGCCAGATGTTGCGCCATGCCAGGCGTAGATATAGATTCATTCTTACTTCCTTTCTTTCGAATTAAATCCTAACGATTTCCTTCTCAAGTGAGATCGTGATTTTGCCAGAATCTCACTATTAATTTTGTACTTAGTGCGCGAGACAAATCTTTAGGGTTTTCGCACAAACTCTGATTCTGTTTTGCGCAAACCGTATTCCATTACATATAACAGCTTGTCGATCGTTTCCTGTGTCTTCTTGGAGCGCATCCACTTCAGTACATCTTTTTGCTTCATGCCTTCATTCAAGACATAGTTGGTGATGGCGTTGCTCCATGTTTCCATCACCATCACTGCCATTTCGACATCCACACTGGGGTCCACTTCACCGCGTTCCATGGCTTGCCTGATCATCATTGTTAGCGCCTTTGTGGTTTTCTGGCGATAGTCTCCAAGACGCGTTCCATAATAAAATCCTTCGCCAAGCAGGACGCGCCATGCCGCCTGGATCATGCGCGGGTGGGCGAGTCCAAATTCCATCCCTGTCTTCAACATCCAACTGAAGTAGTGGAAGACGTCCATGTTGTGGTCTGGGGGATGGACTTCTCTAAAGTATTCCAGTTCTTTCTTTTCGATAACATCGAGCATGTGCATGAAGACGTCCTGTTTGTCTTCAAAATACTGGTAGAAACTTCCTTTCGCAATGCCGCTATTTTTGACGATTCGATTTGTGGATGCATTTTCCAAACCGTATTCGGCAAATTCCTCGACGGCGGCGTTCATGATCATTTCGCGTTTTTCTTCGGGGAGGTTGAGAAATGTTTGTTTCGGCATAAAAATGTGACCCGCAGGTCATATGACCTGCGGGTCACATTATAGGACGATTCGTCCCCCTGTCAAGAGGATTATGAGAATAAAGGTCAGGAAAGTGTCAATGTTTAGGATGTGGATGAAGAACGCTCTGCTCGCCAGCGACCACGTCGATCTTACTTCGTGAGGAGTCTATCGCCGGTTTCCAATTCGCTACAGCGAGGCTTGCAATGATAAGAATTGCTCCCACGATCAACTGCCACGTCAGTTGTTCATGCAGAAATGTAACGCCCAACGTCACACCGCCCAATGGGAAAAGATAGGTCACCATACTCAGCCGCGTCGGACCAATTTCATGGATCAGATAAAAGGCCAGTGTGAAGGCAAATCCTGACCCAACGACTCCAAGAAAGAGTAAGGCCGCCCAGGTGATCCCTAATTGTGGAATCTCAATTGGGCTTTCTATCATGAGCGTTGATATCCACATCAATGCCGATGCGGAAACCAATGGAACTGCACTCCGTACAATCCCGGGTGTATCTTCGGTCGCTTTGCGCACCAGGATGCCGCTGCCCGCATAAAAA
>DAINRK010000090.1:9976-11453 GCA_036741855.1 Anaerolineales bacterium | reverse complement strand
CCTGGACCTGGCGGCGATGTGAGTACCGGCTTCCTGGCGCCGTCGGCAGATGCAGCCGAAACCACCAAAGCCGGCGACAACGATGGGTATGAAGTCAGTCCCGGCAATGCTTACGCTGCTGATGGCCTGGTTGCCATTGACGCGAACAGTGGCACCAGCACCGAAACAACTTGCACCAGCCAGCTTAAAGATAAGCACCGCTTCTACAACTTCAACTTCAACATCCCGACGTTCACGGCACTGAGGGGCATCGAGGTGCGGCTCACCGGCAGTGCTGCCACCACTGCCAGTGCGCCCAGGTTCTGCATCCAGCTCTCCTGGAGCCGCGGCGATGCCTGGACAGCCGCCCAATCCATCCCATTGACCACGGTCAATAGCGCTTACGTCCTCGGCTCGCCGACGGACACATGGGGCCGCACCTGGGCACCGATCGACTTCACCAATACGAATTTCCGCGTCCGGATCATCGATATTGCTAGCTCCACCACTAACACCTTCTCGCTTGACGGAATCGCAGTGAACATCACCTATCAGCCATAGCATCGCTGGACAAAAGTACCCTGGCTTGGAGCCCGCGCTCCTGGCCAGGGTACTTGAACAATGAAGCTACAGAGCCTGACCGCTTGTCAATAAAACGAAGATCACCCATCAAGTTGCTACTATGTGGAACCTCGCCTCAAAGAGGAATATCTTAAGCTCTCCTCGTGGACTCTATCTCCTGGTCGCCTGTGTATGGGCGATAGCGCTGGCAGGATTGTTTTATCTTGCCGTGCGGGAGGTGCGCGATGCGTCCATGGATTTTCTCAGTTATTATGTGGGTGCTTCAGCAATCGAGCAGGGAAAACCGCTCTATACTCTGGAGACCCATGACAGCGTATTGGCATCGATCGGGATCAGGATGGTTGGTCGTTATCTATATCCACCAACTCTTGCATTATTAATGCAGCCATTCCTCCTGGTATCGCCCTATGCAGCATCGCTGTGCTGGTTCTTTGTGAATGTGGGTCTTGTTTTTCTCGGAGTTGCCTTCCTTCTAAGGCAAAGCGACCTGCGAGATCATCGCATGAGAGCTGCTTTGTTGCTACTGCCTGTGGTGTTTACGCCGGTGCTGATGACCCTTTATCTGGGGCAGGTGAATATCTTGATATTCATGCTGATCGTCCTGGTCTGGCTGGCATTTGTAGGTGGGCAGCGATACACTTCTGGAGGTGTGCTGGCTTTGGCTGTATGGATCAAGCTCTGGCCAATTATTCTAATTGCATACTTTGTCTGGAAACGGGAATGGAAAGTTGTGTCAGGTGCATTGATTGGATTGCTTCTCATCGGAGTCCTGACATTTGCACTCGCCGGTGATGGACAAACAATAAGCTTTTTTAGAGAAAAGCTGCCAGAAATCTCTCGTGGTACTGAACCTGGTATCGACCATCTCAACCAGTCAATCCCCGGTGTCTTCGCGAAAATGTTTGCGCCTCGCTCC